>CALGIA010000231.1 GCA_937916005.1 uncultured Rhodospirillaceae bacterium | reverse complement strand
CCACGGCTCAACGGCGTCATCGGCGCGCTCGCAAAGGGTCAGGTGACCTTTACATCCTTCTCGCCGCCCGAAATCGGTTCGGCGATTGCCTTCAGCACATCTGACTATGACGGCATCGTCATCGAGATGGAGCATAATCCATGGGACGCACCCATGTTGCGCGACTGCCTGCAATATATGCTCAACCGGGGCCAGATCGTGAAATCCGGCTCCGTCGCCCCCATGGTGCGCATCCCGCCGAACGGTGAGGAAAAAAGCCAGTTCCTCGCCAAGCAGGCGCTGGATCTGGGCGTTTACGGGGTGGTTTGGCCGCATGTGACCTCGGTCGAGGAAGCCTATAACGCGGTCGCCGCCTGCCGCTATCCGCGCCTCAAGAATGTCCCGCTCTATGAGCCGGCCGGCATTCGCGGCGACGGGCCGACCACGGCCTGCCGTTATTGGGGGCTGAGCCAGCAGGAATATTACACCAGGGCCGATGTGTGGCCCCTGGCGCCACAGGGCGAGATCATGGTCATTCTGATGATGGAAGACGTCAAGGGAATCGAAAATCTCGACGATATCCTGGCCAATGTTCCCGGCATCGGCGCCATCCTGATCGGCGAGGGCGACCTCAGCCAGGAACTGGGCGTCCCCCGGCAATATGACCATCCGGAGGTGCTCAGCGCCATGGCCCAGATTGTCGCGACATGCAAAAAGCACAATGTGGTTGTGGGCCATCCCCACGTGAATGCGGGCAATGTGGAACGTATCCTGAGCGAGGGCTATAGGTTCATCATGTCGGGGCCGGTGCGCACCACGCCGGGACTCGACAAGGGCCGTGAACTCGCCGGACGCAGCTAAGAATTATCCAACAGGGAAACCAGAACATGATTATCGATTGCCACGGCCACTACACCACTGCGCCCCAGAGCCTGAAGGATTACCGCGCCGATCAGGTCGCGGGACTCAAGGACCCGTCCTGGACGCCGTTGCGGGCCGATCTGAGAATATCGGACGACCAGATCCGCGAAACCATTGAGGGCGCGCAGCTTCGCCTGCAGCGCGAACGGGGCACGGACATGACCGTGTTCTCACCCCGCGCCGCCGGTATGGCCCATCAGGATGGCAACGAGGTCACCAACGTTTTCTGGACCGAGATCTGCAACGATCTGATCCACCGGGCCTGCACGCTGTTTCCGGAAAACTTCGCGCCGGTCTGCCAGCTTCCCCAGGTGCCGGGCGTATCACCCGCCAACTGCATTCCGGAGCTTGAACGCTGCGTCAATGAGCTGGGCTTCATCGGGCTCAACCTCAACCCGGATCCGACCGGCGGCTACTGGACCGATCCGCCCTTGACCGACAAATGGTGGTATCCGCTCTATGAGAAAATGGTCGAGTTGGACGTGCCGGCCATGATCCACGTGTCGTCATCGTGCAATCCCAATTTCCACTTTACGGGCTCGCACTATATCTGTGGCGACACCACCGCCTTCATGCAGCTTATCCAGGGCGATCTGTTCAAGGATTTCCCGACCCTGAAATTCATCATCCCCCATGGTGGCGGCGCGGTGCCCTTCCACTGGGGTCGTTATCGCGGCCTGGCCCAGGACATGGGCCGCCCGCTGCTGGAAGACCATGTGCTCAACAACGTGTTTTTCGACACCTGCGTCTATCACCTGCCCGGCATCGAGTTGATGACCAAGGTCATCCCCATGAAGAACATCCTGTTTGCGTCGGAAATGGTCGGCGCGGTCCAGGGCATCGACCCGCAGACCGGCTTCAACTACGACGACACCAAGCGTTACGTGGACAATGTGGAATGGCTCAGCGACGCCGACCGCAAAGCCATCTTCGAAGGCAATGTGCAGAAGGTGTTCACGCGTTTGAAGGTGGCGTAAATCCCCTAATCGTCGAGCATGTTTTCGTAGTCGGCGCCCATGACCTGGCTGACCGGTTTTCCGGCCAGCACGTCCCGGGTCATGGCGGCTTCCCGGGCGGCGATTTTTTCGGCGGTCGTCACGATTTCGTCGGCGCGGTCCCGGGCCACGAAGACCACGCCCGAAGCGTCGGCGATCACGTAGTCGCCGGGGCGCACGGTCACGTCGCCGATCTCCACCGGCTCATCGAAGGCTTCCTCGACGATGCGGCCGCGCGCCGTCGTGGGCGTGGCTGACCGCGCGAAGACCGGGAAATCCAGATCGCGGGATTCCACCACGTCGCGCACCGGCCCGTCGCAGATCACGCCGGCGATTCCGGTCACCTTGGCGGCGTTGGACAATATGCCGCCCCAGCCCGCCGCGTTGATTCCGGACCGCTGTTCGATCACCAGGATATCGCCGGGCGCGGATGCTTCCACGGACGCGGTGCAGAGATGCCGCGCCGGTCCCTGCAGGGCCGCCCCGGTGCCAAGCTTCACCGTATGAATACGCCCGGCGATGCGCCGGTCGGTGGAGAGCTGAAGCAAACCGAAGACCGTGCCCTTCAAACCCAGCCGGTCCAGCGCATCGGAAACCGCCGGCGTATCAAGCGCCAGCAATCGGGCGGCGAAATCGTTATCGGTCATGGAATGATTTTCCCTAGTCGTCGAACCCGTAAAGCCGGGCCGGATTGTCGACCACGATCCGCTTCAGCATGTCGGCATTGACCGCGTAGCGCGCCAGCAGATCGACCAGATCGCCGTCATTGGGCATGGTCTTGACCATGTTGGGATGGGGCCAGTCGGTACCCCAGATGATGCGGTCGGGCGCGGCTTCAATAAGCGCCTGGGCGAAGGGCACCACATCGTCATAGGTCGGGTTCATGTTGCTGAGCCGTTCGGCGCCGGAAATCTTCAGCCAGAATTTTTCGTCTTCCAGAAAACCCAGCAGAAGCTGGAAGGCTTCCTGCTGCACGCCTTCCTCGGGCCGCACCCGCGCCATGTGATCGATCACGATGGGCAGCGGCAGGCGGCGCAACGCATCCGCATTGGCGACCACATCCTCGGCCTCCAGATACAGCACCACATGCCAACCGAACCCTGCGATGATATCGGCGATGCGGCTGATCGGCCCGAAATCCGGGGGGCCGGACAAATGCCGGGCAAAGCTGAAGCGTGCGCCCCGCACGCCGCCGTCATGGAGTTTTTCGTAATCCTTCTCCGTGAAGCTCTCATCCACCATGGCGATGCCACGATAGCGCCCCTCCGAGGTCGCTATGGCGTCGAGCATGGCCGAATTGTCGGTGCCGTGGCAGGTCGCCTGGACGATCACGGCGCGTTCGGTGCCCAGCACCGATTGCAATCTGCGGAAATCCTCGACAGTCGCTTCCGGCGGGGTATAGCTGCGTTTTTCCGCGTAGGGAAAGCGGTCTACCGGGCCAAACACGTGGCAATGGGCATCGCAGGCAAGGGGCGGCAGGATTGTATCGGGTTTTCGAGTATTGGGCTCCGGCGCCAGGCAGGTGGTTTCCATATTTTATAGAGACTCCTATTCAGCGGCTTGCGAAAGATTTTGTCGACCGTCCCACACACCGGCCGGGATCAGGACATTGCCCTCGAACAGGCGGCGCGTGGTGCGCAGCAGGGCGGCGCGTTTGAGTTCAAGCGCTTCCGGCGGGCCTTCGACCTCAAGCTCGACCGTGAATTCGCCCATGGGATGTTCGACCGCAATCAGATTGCCATCCCCCGGCACGGCGATACCGTCTACAGAAGTGCCCGGGATCACGCAAGCCGTGGCCACGGTGACCGCGGCCAGCACGCCGATGGATGCGTGGCAGACATGGGGGATGAAGCAGCGCGTGTGGATCGCGCCGCCGGCAATCGGCGGGGCCACCAGGCACATCTTGGGCACCACCTTGTCGGTGACGTCGCCCAAATTCATTTTCGGGCCGATTTTCAGCCGGATCGCCTCGATGCGCGCCTTCAGTTCCGTATCGGCATTCATCTCATCGCGGGTTTCGTACCCGGTCGCCCCCAGATCCGATGCGGCGATCAGCACCACCGGCATGCCGTTATCGATACAGGTCACGGTCACGCCGTCCACGTCGTCGATCACATTGCCCGTCGGCAACAGGCTGCCACAGGCCGAGCCCGCCAGATCAAGAAAATTGATCATCACCGGCGCCGCCGTTCCGGGCGCGCCGTCAATCCGCGCCGCGCCGTCGTAAGTGACCTGTCGACCGGGGGTCTGGACCGTCTGATCGCACAGATTTCCCGAATTCACCATGTGGATACGGAGCGTGGTCTCGCCGTCATCGGCCTTCACGATGCCCTGTTCAATGGCGAAGGCCACAACGCCTGCCAGCATATTGCCGCAATTGGGCGCCGTGTCGACCCGCGCTTCCTCGATCACTACCTGGGCAAACAGATAATCCACATCCACGCCGTCCATGGATGAGGAGGAAACGATTGCAACCTTGCTTGTCAGGGGGTCCGCGCCGCCCATGCCGTCGATCTGACGGGTATCGGGCGACCCCATGGCGGCAAGCAGGACCTTATCCCGCGTGACCACGTCGGGTGGCAGGTCGGAAGCCAGGAAATAGAGCCCTTTCGAGGTCCCGCCCCGCATCATGACGGCCGGAATTCGTGTCTGCATCGTCGTGCTCCCCCATCCCAGTTCGCTGAACACCGCATATTGCGCGGAAACAG
>CALGIA010000230.1 GCA_937916005.1 uncultured Rhodospirillaceae bacterium | reverse complement strand
TCCAGGTATTGAGGGTTCAAATCCTTCCGCGCCAACCATCTTGAATTTAGACGGCTTCAGCGCCCACCCGCGCCGAAACCGTCTGATAAATGCCTTTAACCCCTAGAATTTCTCCCACGCCCGTTGCACCGCCGGTCGGGCCGCGATGGCGTCGTGCCAGCGTGACACATTGGGGAAATCGCCAAGCCCGATATCGTCGACGCCGTGGATGTGGATATCCGGATAGCATGAGATATCGGCGATGGAATAATCGCCGGCCAGATAATCCTGACCGTCGAGCTGCTTGTTGATCGTGCCCAGCATGTCCAGCAATACGGCTTCATAATGTTTCTGGGCCGCCGGCACCTTTTCGGGCGACCGGATGGTGTAATGCCCAAATTGCTGCGCCAGCGGCGTAAAGGTCGACGTGCCCCAGTAGAACCAGTTGTCCACGGCGATCCGTCGAATGGGGTCTTCCGGATAGAGCTCGGGCGCTCCTTTTTTTGCCATGTATGTGAGAATGGATCCGGACCCGAACATGGTCACGGTGGCTCCGCCGGGCCCGTCGCTATCGACCAGCGCGGGGATCTGGTGAACCGGGCTGAGCTTCAGGAACTCGGCGCCGAATTGTTCTTTATGTCGCAGATTGATCGGCTTGAGCACGTATTCGAGGCCGGTTTCCTCGACCGCCTGGCGCGCCTTGAAGCCGTTATCGGTCATCCATGTATGTAGTTCGATCATGATAGCCTCCCTGTGATTTGGCGGTCACTGTACCGTCTATTCTGGTATAATCTACGCTATAATCGAAAAAGCCGCGCAAACGACGGCAGGGGAGAGATCAAATGGAATTCGGCTACTTCACCCTCAGCGACAATTACTACAAAAACAATTCCAGGGGCTCGAACGAATTCATCGCCAATATCCGCGAACAGGCCGTTTATGCCGAAGAAATCGGGATGCATTCGGCCTGGATCGGCGAACATCATTTCTCGACCCTCGGTGTTTTGTCCTGCCCTGATATCGTGCTCGCCTCGATCGCCGCGGTGACCGAGCGCATTCGTCTCGCCCCGGCGGTCAATGTTCTGCCCCTGCACCACCCAATTCGTGTTGCGGAGCAATGGGCGACGCTTGACCTTCTCAGCAACGGGCGGGTCGATTTCGCCACGGGGCGCGGTTACGACAAGCGTGAATATGCGCCCTTCAAGGCGCCCTATGACGATAATACGGAAGCCTTTGTGGAAGGGCTTGAAGTGTTGCTCCGGCTGTGGAATGAGGACGCGCCGGTCACTCACAAGGGCCGGTTCTATGAGTTCGAGGACATCTTCGTGACGCCCCGGCCGGTGCAGCAGCCGATCCCGGTCTATGTGGCGAGCTTTTCGCGCCCGTCCATCGAACTCGCCGGCAGGCTTGGGCTTAATAACATTGTCGCGCCGTTCGCCGCCGCCATGCAGTTCGGCGGTTTGAAGGAAATGGGCGATTGCTACCGCGAGGCCTGCGAGGAACATGGCAATAAACCGGGCCGGTTGGTGTGCAGTTACTTTTTGCATTTCGCCGACACCCCCGAAGAAGACATGGAAGCGCGCCTGCGTCAGATGCGCTATTTCCAGGAATGCGTGCTCGACGCGCTGCCCAGTGACCGCAAAACCACTTCGCCGACCTATCAGTATTTCGTCGATATGGTGGAGAATCTGAAAATCATGAAGCCTGAACATCTGACCGACAAATCCGTCATCCTGGGCAGGCCGGAACAGATGATGGAAACGGTGAAGAAGGCCGAGGACGCGGGATTCGACGAAATCATTCTGTACTGCAATGTGGGGCTGAAGCCTCATCAACAGGTCAAGGATGAACTTCAACGCTTCATGGAAGAAGTCGCCCCCGCCTTCGAAGGCTCGCATATCGCGCTGCGCGCCGGGACGAAATAAACCGGCACACTACGCCGCCGGTTTCAGGCGGAGACCCTTGGCGACGATCATCCGCTCGGCGGTCTCGAAAATGCCCTGCGCCATCAGGGCCAGAATGGCGGCCGGGATCGCCCCTTCCAGGATCAGCGCCACATCATCGAGCCGGATACCGGTCAGGATCGGTTGGCCATATCCGCCGGCTCCGATCAGCGCCCCGAGCGTGGCCGTCCCCACATTGATCACGGCAGAGGTTTTTATTCCGGCCAGAATGGTCCGTGCGGCCAGGGGCAGTTCGACCAGACGCAGCCGCGCCCCCGGCGGCAGGCCGAGCGCTTCGGCTGATTCGCGGATCGACGGGCTGATATCGGTCAGCCCCGCATAGGTGTTCCGGATGATCGGCAGCAGGCTGTACAGGAACAGCGCGACCATTGCCGGTGGCCCGCCAATTCCCAGCAAGGGGATCATGAATACGAACAATGCCAGTGACGGGATCGTCTGGATCACGCCGGCTATCGCCAGGATGATCTGGCCGATATTTTCGCGCCGCGCCGCCAGCACGCCCAACGGCAAGGCAAAGGCGATCGCCGCGGACAGCGAGATCGCCACCAGGGTAAGATGCTCCATTGTGTGGCGCTGCAAACGTCGCCACATGGACTCGTCCACGGCAATGGCGTTCACGCCGAGGGATGTCCGCGCGAACGCCGCGGCGACTTCCGACTCACTGACTTTGTCCAGCTTGACCCGGCCATTCATGCGCCCCATGGCGGCTTCATCGATGCGGCCTTCCAGGCGACGGAAGGCGGCGACAATCTCGGGGTCGAGCCCGGCGCGCCAGATCAGCACCGCCTGATAGACCGGAAAATGATTGAGGTCGTCGCGCAGCAGTCGCAGGCCGTAATAGCTGATCTCGGCATCGGTGGTGTAAACGTCCATGGCATCCATGTCGTTGGCCTCCAGCCCGCGATAGGCCAGGTCATGATCGAGCCCGCGAACGTTCTTTTGCGGCAGACCATAACGCCGCCGCAGATTCGGCCAGCCGTCGGCCCGGTTCATGAATTCATTGCCGAAGCCAAAACGCAAATCCGGATGGGATGCCAGATCGGAGATGGTTCTTATGCCGAGCCTTTCCGCCCGGTCTTCGTTCATTCCGATGGCATAGGTGTTGTTGAACCCCAGCCTGCGTCCCATGACAATGCCGCGTTTCGCCAGCGCCGCGCGAATTTTTGCATTGCTGTCGAGTTTCAGCCCGGCGAGGATTTCCTGGGACAGGGTGCCGGTATATTCCGCGTAGACGTCGATCTCGCCTTTCAGCAGCGCCTGAAACAGCACCCGCGTACCGCCGATCTCACGGCGATGGATCGCGCGCCCGCCCGCATCGCGGATCAGGTGGGATACGGCCTCGCCCAGGATCACGGATTCGGTGAATTTCTTCGATCCGACCCGAATCTCGGCCGCGTCGGCAGTGCCGGTCATCGCAAGAAGGACAATTAATATAGCGAAAGCCTTCATGATCGCGTCTCCGCCAGCACATCGGCGACGCTTCGCTGGGCATGGACAAACTGTTCCACGAACGGGTCGGCGGGCGCGTTCACCAGGCTTCGGATATCACCGCGCTGAACAATGACGCCGTCGCGCAGAAGCACAATGTCGTCGCCGAAGAACCCGGCCTCGCCGATATCATGGGTCACCATGACCACCGTCTTGCCCAGGGTTCGAAAGATTTCGCGCAATTCATCCTGCAACTCGTATCGGATGACCGGGTCGAGCGCGCCGAGCGGTTCGTCCAGCAGCAGCACATCGGGGTCGAGCATCAGGGCGCGCATCAGGCTGACGCGCTGGCGCTGGCCACCCGATAGCTGGGCCGGGTACCGGTCGAGCCCGTCGATTGGAAACGCGGTCAGGGCGGCGAGGTCGGCCAACCGGTCATCGATGCGTTGTTGGGTCCAGCCGAGATATTTGGCCATCAGCCCCGCATTGCCGCGCGCGGTCAGATGGGGGAACAGCCCGCCGTCCTGGATCACATAACCCATGCGACGGCGCAGCATCGGGGCACTGTCCGGCGTGACCAAGGCGCCCTCGAAACTGACCGCGCCCGTGTCGGGCGTCGTCAAGCCGATCATCAGCCGAAGCAGTGTCGACTTGCCGCAGCCCGACGGCCCGATGAGCACCGTGGCGCTGCCCGTGGCAATTTCGAGATTGATCGGTCCGACCGCGATCCGCCCGTCGAATGATTTGGTAATGGCTTCCAAAATGAACATGCGCCGTATCAGACCTTATGACGCGCCCATGCACAACGCTCAATGGGCACAACGCTCAATGGCGGCTGAATGACCGGTTTGGCTTGCCGTGTATGGAAATTCCTGATAGCGCAGACGCTTCCTGCAACCGATGGATCGTCATTGAAGATGGCTACTGCCGCCGCAACCGCTACCGCGCTCCATTCCAGTGAAGTCAAAGCCATTGGGTTGGTTGGCTCGGCCCATTTTCTCAGCCATTTCTATCTTCTCACCCTGCCGCCGCTTTTTCTCGCCATTCAGGCTGATTTGGGCGTGAGTTTCTTCGAACTCGGGCTTGCGGTGACGTGCTATGCCGTGGCGACCGGCGCCCTGCAGACGCCCGTCGGGCTTTACCTGCACCGGATCGGCGCGCGGCGTTTGTTGATCGGCGGGCTGATGCTCAATGCCGCCGCAATCTGCGGGGCGGGGCTGGTGTCGAGCTATTGGGGCTTTCTGGCGATGATGTTTCTGGCCGGCGTCGGAAACAGTGTTTTTCATCCGGTTGATTATTCGCTGCTGTCGTCTTCCGTTCATGAAAGCCGGATCGGCCGCGCCTACAGCGTGCACAGCCTGGGTGGCACTGCCGGGTTCGCCGCCGCGCCGATGGTTGTGCTCGCCCTGGCGACATATTGGGATTGGCGGACCGCATTGGTGATCGTGGGTGCGATCGGCGTGGGCCTGGCCTGTCTGATCGCCATATTCCGCAACGCTCTGCATGACGATTCGGGGCATGATAATTCGGGCGATGAACAGGCCAGGGCGAAAGCCGCCGGTGGCGCGAAAACCGGATTGCGGGCTCTTATGACGCGGCAGATCCTGGTGTTCTTTGCATTTTTTGTCCTGCTCGCGGCGGCGGGCAGTGGGCTGAATACCTTTTCCATCGTTGCCCTGACGCAGGTCTATAAGATCGACCTGGTTACCGCCAGTGGCGCGCTGACCACGTTTCTTGTCATGGTGGCGGCGGGCGTTCTCGTGGGCGGATATCTCGCCGATAAAACCCAGCGTCATGATCTCGTGCTGGTCGTGACATATGGCGTGTCGGCGTTCTGCCTGGTGTTGATCGCGACGCAATTGCTGTCGTTCTGGCTGGTGCTCGGCGTCTTCGCCGTATCCGGCCTGATGCGCGGCATCGTCAACCCGTCCCGCGACATCATGGTGCGGGCGGCCTCGCCGCCGGGGCAGATCGGCGCGACATTCGGCTTCGTGACCACGGGGTTCACGGTCGGGCAGGGGGCCGCCCCCATGCTTTATGGCTGGATGATGGATAACGGTTCCGCGGGATCGGTGTTCTGGCTGGCCGCCGGGTTCACCGTGGCGGCGATCCTTCTGGTGGTCGCGTTCCGCGAGCGGCCCCTTTAAAGCTACCCAGGGGAACCATGCTCGAACTTTATCACAGCAATTGGTCGATCTGCGCCCAGAAGGTGCGCCTGGTCATCGCGGAAAAGGGCTTGGATGTGCTCGAACATCACCTCGATCTGCGCGCCCGCGATCAGCAGCAGCCCGGCTATCTGAGGCTTAATCCAAAGGGCTATGTGCCGACGCTGGTCCATGATGGGCGGCCGGTCGTGGAATCCTCATTGATCTGCGAATATCTCGATGAGGTGTTCCCCGAAACGCCGTTGCGGCCTGCCGACCCTGTCGACAAGGCCTATATGAGGACCTGGACCCGCAGGCCCGATGATGGCCTGCACCGGGCCTGCGCCACACTGACAAACGCGATCGCCTTCCGCCTGCAATGGCTCGAACAATCACCGGAAGATATTGAAAAAGTGCTGCGCGATACGCCGGACCCGACCCGCCGGGAATGGCGTCGCGAGATGATCGAAAAGGGCGTTGAATCACCGATGGTCCGGCGTTCGGTGTGGGTCTATGATTCGTTGCTTGATGACATGGAAGAAGCGCTGGCCGGCCGGGACTGGCTCGCCGGCGATGATTATACCCTCGCGGATGTGTCGTTGACGTCATATCTCAATAGGGTGGCCGAGTTGCAACTCCATCCCCTATGGGAGACATCGCGGCCCCGGGTTTCCGACT
Organism: uncultured Rhodospirillaceae bacterium; assembly: GCA_937916005.1. Taxonomy (GTDB): domain Bacteria; phylum Pseudomonadota; class Alphaproteobacteria; order MPNO01; family MPNO01; genus CALGIA01. Next base: position 683 of record CALGIA010000230.1, on the reverse strand, counting down.
GGTTTGCCCGCATCCGGGCGCGCGCCAATTTCAAGACGGCGATCGATGGGTATCCCTATGACAGCTATATCGCACAGATGGCCGAGCAGGGCGCCCTGCAATGGCCCAAAATCGAAGAAGCCCTTGCTGATTAGCGGTCAGGCGCCGGTAAGCAGGCTGATCGCCGGGTCCGCGGCTTCCGCCACAATGAAGCCGCCCAGCGCAATGGTGCCGGCGCCGATCACCATGTGGATACCGTTATAGCCCCAGGTCACCATGTTGGCGCAGCGTTTCAGGGGCAGGGCTATGGTGAGCGACAATGCGCCCATGCCGATCATGGAGCCGAGCCCGAACAGCATGACATAGCCCAGCCCGATCATGGCATTCTCCATCGCGCCCATGCTGAGCAACAGCAGCGCGGCGGAACCGGCCAGCCCGTGCATCAGCCCGATTGCCAGGGCGCGGCCGGTCAGACCGTTTCGATGGCCATGGGCATGTTCCGAAGCGGCGTGTTGGGGCTCTGCCGCATGGGAATGAATGTGGAGATGGGCGCTCTCGCCGTGATGACGGTGGGCATGGGCGTGAATACGGTCGCGGATCGCGCGGCGGATCACATCACCGCCCAGAAGGATCAGCATGAGTCCAACCAGAAACTCCAGGCTGCTGGCGATCCTGCCGGAAAATCCAGCCCCGACCGCCAGGAC
>CALGIA010000229.1 GCA_937916005.1 uncultured Rhodospirillaceae bacterium | reverse complement strand
TCTCGGAAACCCCCGATATCTGGTCGGGGTCGGGTGCGCTGATCATCATCGGCGCATCGCTCTATATCGCACGCCGGGAAGCAGGAGACCGCGCGCGCAAAACCGGCTAGAATCAGCAAAACACGCGAAGGGGAGAAACCGCATGGCCTACGGAAAAATCCAAGTGAAGCCACTGACCACCGCGCTTGGCGCCGAGATCGGGGGGGTCGACCTTTCACAACCCCTGGACAACGGGACAATGGATGAAATTTACCGGGCGTTTCTTGAATACCAGGTGATCTTTTTTCACGACCAGCACATCACCCCGGATCAGCATATAGATTTTTCCCGTCATTTCGGCCCGCTCAATATTCACCCGTTCGTGAAAGCCATGCCGGGCCATCCGGAAATTCTCGAAGTGCTGAAGGAACCCGGCGATGCAATGAATTTCGGCGGGCTGTGGCATATCGATTTGACGTTTCTGGAAAAGCCGCCGCTTGGCTCCATTCTCTACGCCAGGGAAGTTCCCGAGTCCGGCGGCGATACGCTGTGGACCAATTTGAACCTCGCCTATGACGCCCTGTCGGACGGCATGAAGGAAATGCTCGACGGGTTGGTGGCGGTCCACAGCGCGGTCAAGGTCTATGGCCCCGCGGACGAAACCGGTTTCCGCGCCGACAAGACCTCCATGCATCTCGACCAGACCGACGAGGCGCTCGAAACCATCGAGCATCCCCTGGTGCGCACCCATCCTGATACGGGCCGCAAGTGCCTCTATCTCGGCGGCGCCAGCTATCTGCGCAGGTTCAAGGACATGACGGAGGAAGAAAGCCGGCCGCTGATCCAGTATCTGGCCAGCCATGCGGTCAGGCCGGAATTCACCTGCCGGTTTCGTTGGAAAAAAGACGCCATTGCCTTCTGGGACAACCGCTGCACCCAGCATTTCGCCCTGAATGATTATCACGGCCAGCGCCGGCTGATGCACCGCACCACCATCGACGGTGACCGCCCGGTCTAGCAGACGCAATCATGGACCCCGCTACATGAACAGGTTTTCGCCCTTGATCCCGTCATACAGATCGGCGACGAATTCGCCGTAGCCGTTATAGATCTGTGTCGGCACGCGGCCGCCGCCGCCGAGCACCCGTTCCGTCGCCTGGCTCCACCTTGGATGGCTCACCGCGGGGTTCACATTGGCCCAGAAGCCATATTCCCTGGCCTGGATTTCCTCCCAGAAACTGACCGGGCGTTTGTCGGTAAACTCGAACCGGACGATCCCCTTGGTGGATTTAAAACCGTATTTCCACGGCACGGCGAGGCGCAGCGGGGCGCCGTTCTGCTTGGGCATGGGCTTGCCGTAAATACCGGTTGCGATAAAGGCGAGTTCGTTGGTCGCCTCCGCCAATGTCAGGCCCTCCACATAAGGCCAGGGATACCAGCTCGCCTTTTGTCCAGGCGCTGTTTCCGGGTCCTGGAAGCTGGTCATTTTGAGATAGCGCGCCTTGGACAGGGGACGGGCGAGATCGACCAGGGACTTGAGGGCGAAACCGCTCCACGGCACGGTCATGGACCAGGCTTCAACACAGCGATGGCGATAGACCCGTTCTTCCAGCGGCATTTTCGCCAGCAGGTCGTCAATGGCGATTTCAAACGGCTTTTCCACCAGGCCGTCGATTTTCACTATCCACGGACGCAGGCTCAAACGCTGAGCCTTGGCCGAAATATTCTTGGATGATCCGAATTCATAATAATTGTTATAGCCGGTGGCCATGGCCTCGGTGGTGAGTTTTCGATCGATCACATAGCGCGGATTGCGCTTCACCGGATACAGCGACGCCGACGGGTCGGGCAATTGGGCGGTTCTTGGCGGCGCTTCCTCGCAGGATGCAAGCAGCGCGGGCATAGCCGCCAGAACCGGGCCGGCGGCGATAAGCTTGGCGAGCCGGCGGCGGTCATGAAAGAAATTTTCAGGCGTCGCCGCGGAGTCCGGCAACTCCCATCCCTTGGGGCTCTTCAGAAGCATGGGAACTCCTATGGTTATTTCTGCTTGTTGAAATAGGCCCGATCGGCGGCCGGGCCAAGCCCGAGCTTGCCGTCTTCGGCAATCCGTTCCTTTACCCGAGGGTCATGAGCGAACCAGCGTTTGGCCTGTTTTCCCGTGGGAGAAAGGCCGTTGCGTTTGGCCCAGTCGGACAGAAACCGGTTGGCGCGCCGCCATTTACCGGCGGGCGATTCACGCAAATACTGCAATGCGAACAGCTTATAGCCGTTATTGGTCGTGAACAGACCGTCGGCGATGACCCGCTTGCCGCAAAAATCCTTGAGCTCAATCGCCGCCCCGGCGAACGGCACCGCATTCTTGAAGGGTAACACCAGCTTGCCGTCGTCCTGAAGCAAACCGAGTTGGCGCGCGCCCGCGCCGCAATCGGCTGCGCAATTGCCCGTCAGTTCGCAGAGCACATCCACCACCCTGGCCTCGAACCGCGTCTTTTGTTCGTCGGGCAGACCCCATTCCTCGGCCGCCATGGCGGGCGGGACGATCAGGAGAGCGCCGATCACGGACGCCGCGCGTAGGAAATTCATGGCTGAACTCCATATTCTTCATGGGTGTGG
>CALGIA010000228.1 GCA_937916005.1 uncultured Rhodospirillaceae bacterium | reverse complement strand
ATGGTGGAGGCGACCGAGACCTGGTTCAAGCATGTCACCGGTGAGCACTGGGCCCAATTCGACTTACGGACCGGCCTCAGCCTGCCGGTGGTCGGGTGTGCGCTTGATTTTCATGTGGCACTTCATCCCGACGACCGACTCGATCTGACCGTGCGGCTCGACCATATCGGGCGCAGCAGCCACAAGCTGGCGGTCAACGGCCATAACCAGCACGGCGTGCTGTGTTTCGAGGGCAACATTACATATGCGGCGATCAATCCGGATACGGGCGAATCGGTCGCCATGCCGGGCGGGCTGCGCGCCCAGCTCGGGGCGTACCAAAAGGCGTGCGAAGCGGCCGAAGCCTGATCGCGCCGCCTGTCCGGAATTATTCGCCCGCCGCAGTGCTTACCACTGCCGGCTGTTCCCTCGTTTTCGCTTGGGAAGTATCCGGTCCCTCGATCGCGGCCAGCAACGCCGCGTGGATCTGGGCAAGCTTGCCTTCATGAGAGACTTTCAGACCGAACAAGTCCTTGACATAAAAAACGTCGACCGCCGCCTCTCCATATGTGGCGATACGCGCGCTGCCGATTTGGAGATTGAGGTCGGTCAGGGTCCGGGTCAGATCATACAGCAGGCCGGGCCGGTCGCGTCCATTGACCTCCAGCACCGTGTAAGTCCGGCTCGCGCTGTCATCGATCAACACACGCGGCGCGACAGTGAATACCCGCGTCCGGCTATTGGCCTGGCTTTCGACCTTTTTCGCCAACTCCCGCGCCGGGCGCAGCTGCCCGGACAGCGTTGCGCGAATCCGCTTGGCCAGGCGGTCAAGCTGTTCCGGTTGCCGAAACGCCTTGCCGTTGGGATCCTGGACCGAAAAGGTATCGAGCGCCATGCCATTGGTCATGGTGAAAATTCTGGCGTCGACGATATTGGCGCCGCTGACCGCCATGGCACCGGCGAAACGTGAAATCAGGCCGGGATGGTCCTGGGCATAGAGCGTCAGTTCGGTCACGTCTCGGAATTCATCAATCCGGGTTTCAATCTTCAGGGAATCATCATTGAGCGCGGCATCACGCATCATCCTGGCGTGAAACAGATGGGTATCCGTATCGGCGCCCAGCCAATAGGCGGGGTAGCCGAGCGCGATTTGCGCGTCGATCTCCTCGGCCGTGAAAATTCCATCGGGTGCGGTTCGGGCCGCTGCACGGAAGGCCTCCTGCGCGGCCTCGGCGCGCCGGTCGCGGGAACCGGCGGCATGACCACCGGTCAACTCATCTTCGGTAGCCTTGTAAAGATCACGCAGGAGGGCCGCTTTCCAACCGTTCCAGACATTGGGGCCGACGGCCCTGATATCGGCAACAGTCAGCACCAGAAGCAGGCGGAGGCGCTCCAGCGATTGAACGATTTCAGCAAAATCGGTAATCGTCTTGGGGTCGTTTATATCGCGCCGGAACGCGGTATTGCTCATGACAAGGTGCTGGCGCACCAGCCAGGCCGCGGTTTCGGTCTCTTCCGCGCTGAGACCCAGCCGCTGCCCCAGCCGTTCGGCAACCTCCGCCCCCAGAACGGAATGGTCGCCGCCCCGGCCCTTGGCAATATCGTGCATCAGGGTGGCGTAATAAAGCACGCGCCGGGATTGGATGTTGTTGATGACCTCGCTGGCGGTCGGCATTTCGTCGGTAAACTCACCGTTTTCGATGCCATGGAGAATACCGATCGCGAAGATCGTGTGCTCATCCACCGTATAGACATGGTACATGTCGTGCTGCATCTGCGCGACGACGCGCCCGAAATCCGGAATGAAGCGGCCAAAGACACCGGCTTCGTTCAAGCGCCGTAACGTGGTTTCCGGATCATTCGGCGAGGTCAGCATTTCCATGAAAAGCCGATTGGCCTCCGGATCATCGCGCAACCCGTCAACCAGCCGCATTTCGCGCGTAATTGTGCGTAGCGGTCCGGGATGAATGTCGAGATCCCGCGCCTGGGCCTCATGAAACAATCTGAGGATTTTAACCGGCTCGTCGGCAAAACGGGTGCCGCTGGCCAGCCGCAACCGTCCGCCGTCGATTCTGAAGCCCTCGGGCGCGCGATGGAAAATTGAAATTTTCGGCAGCGCGAACCTCGGCCGGCGCCGATGTTCCGACTCGAGCGCGGCACAGAATATTCGCGTCAGATCGCCGACTTCCTTGGCGATCAGGTAATAATGTTTCATGAACCGTTCGACGCCGGTGGCGCCTGCATGATCGCGGTAACCGAGCAACTCACCGATGCGCGGCTGCTGATCGAAGGTCAGCCGGTCTTCGCCACGTCCCGTGATGTAATGCAGATGACAGCGTACACTCCACAAAAAATTCTGCGCCCGGTCGAAGCGCCGCGCCTCCCCTTTGGTCAGAACGCCATGCTGGATCAGATCGTCCACCTCATCCACGCGGTAAAGATCCTTGGCAATCCAGAAAAGGGTCTGTAAATCGCGCAGGCCGCCTTTGCCGTCCTTGATGTTGGGTTCCAGCACGTATCGGGAATCGCCCATGCGCCGATGACGTTCCCCGCGCTCCGCCAGTTTGGCCTCGACGAATTCGGGCCCACTGGCTTCCGATATTTCCTTCTCGAACCGCCGGCGAAGCTCGTTGAACAGCTTCTTGTCGCCCCACAGATAGCGTGCCTCCAGGATCGATGTCCGAATTGTCAGATCTTCCTTGGACAGGCGGATGCAGTCATCAATCGAGCGCGTGGCGTGACCAACCTTAAGGCCCAGGTCCCACAGCATGTAGAGGACATATTCGATGACCTGTTCGAGCCGCGGCGTTTCCTTGTAGGGCAGCAGAAACAGCAGATCGATATCGGAGTGGGGCGCCAGTTCCCCCCGTCCATAGCCACCCACCGCGGCGAGACAGAGCCGTTCGGCGGAAGTCGGGTTGGGCGCCGGGTACACCCAATCGGCGGCGAAATCATAAATGACGCGGAGCAGCTGGTCGATCAGGAACGAGTTGGAGATCACCGTCTCTTTACCCGACGCGCCGACATCGAAACGGCGTCGAACTTCCAGGCGTCCGTCGGCAAGGGTCGTTTTCAGCATATCGAGGATCTCGCCCCGAACCGATGACGGCACCCGGTCCGCCTGGTCGATCAAATCCGTGAACTGCGCGTTCAGCGCGCCCCGATCAACGATATCGCGCTGTTTGGGAATGGAAACCATGGAAGGAATATAATGCGCCGTTTCGATTTATGCCAACGATCCTCGAAAAACTCTATTCGGCCTGCAAACGCCGCAACCGGTAGATCAGCGACAACGCATCCAGCGGCGACAATTCATCGGGATTGATGACGGCAAGCTCGGTTTCCAGCGGCGACGGGCCATGCCTGGAGGGCGCGGCGGAAATATCGGCGGAGAAAAGCGGAAGATCATCGGCGAGCCGCGCCAGCGCGCCTGATTGTTCACCCTTTTCCAGCATGGCCAGCACCTCCTCGGCCCGCGCAATAACCGCCTGGGGCAGACCCGCGAGACGGGCCACATGGATGCCGTAGGACCGGTCCGCCGCACCGTCGATGACCTCGTGCAAAAAGACAACTTCGCCATGCCATTCCTTGACCCGCATGGTATGGCAGCTCAACCCATCGAGCCGCGCGGTCAGCGACGTCAGCTCGTGAAAATGGGTTGCGAAAAATGCACGGCAGCGATTGACCCCATGCAGATGCTCCAGCGCCGCCCAGGCGATCGACAGGCCGTCAAAGGTCGCCGTTCCGCGGCCGATCTCATCAAGGATGACCAGTGATCGTTCAGTCGCCTGGTTGAGAATGGTCGCGGTTTCAACCATTTCAACCATGAAGGTCGACCGCCCGCGCGCCAAGTCATCCGCCGCCCCGACCCGGCTGAACAAACGGTCCACGATGCCCATATGGGCGCGGTCGGCGGGGACAAAACAGCCCGCCTGGCCCAGCACGGCGATCAGCGCGTTCTGGCGCAGGAACGTGCTTTTGCCCGCCATGTTCGGCCCGGTCACAAGCCACAGCTGACTGCCCGGCGCCAGATTACAGCTGTTGGATACAAAATCGCCTTCGCGGCGCGACGCCAGAGCGGCCTCGACCACCGGATGGCGGCCGCCTTCAATATCGAACGTCACACTGTCATCGATCACCGGCCGGACATAGCCGCGTTCGGTCGCGATCTGGGCCAGCGCGGCCGCCACGTCCAACGCCGCAAGCGCGCCGGCGGCGAGCGCGATCGGTTCGGCGCGGGCGGTCACCTCGCCCGTGAGATCGTCGAGCAGGGCGAGTTCGAGAGCCAGCGCCCGGTCGGCAGCGCGGGAAATATTGGATTCCATCTCGCCCAGTTCAACCGTGGTAAAGCGCACCGCGCTGGCCAGGGTCTGGCGATGAATGAAGGGGCTGTCGGCCCCGATATCGATTTTATCGGCGTGGGTCGGGGTGGTTTCGATGAAATAGCCCAGCACATTATTATGCCGGATCTTCAGCGATGTGATGCCGGTCTGTTCCGCATAGGAATGTTGCAGGGCCGCGATCAACTGGCGGCTTTCATCGCGCAGGCGACGATGTTCGTCGAGCTCGGCCAGATAGCCCTCGGCGATGAAGCCGCCGTCCCGGGCGAGCATGGGAAGATCGGCCCGGAGCGCACGCGTAAACCGGTCGATGATTTCACTGTGATACCCCAGGTCGCGCACCGCGTCCTCGATACCGGAAGGCGGCGTTTCGTCATCCGCAAGCGCATCGCGAAGGTGGTGGGCGCTGGTCAGGGCGTCGCGGATCGCGGCCAGGTCGCGCGGCCCGCCACGCCCGAGCGTCACCCGCGACAATGCCCGTTCCATGTCGGGACAACCGCGCAGAATGTCGCGCGCGGCGTCGCGCCGCACCCGGTTATCGTGAAAAAACGACACCATGTCGAGGCGAACGCCGATGGCCGCCGGATCGGTCAGCGGCGAGGCGATGCGCGCGGCCATCAAGCGTCCGCCGGCCCCGGTAACGCTGCGATCGATCACCGACAGCAGCGCGCCGTCGCGGCTGCCGGAAAGGGTTTCGGTCAGTTCCAGATTACGCCGGGTCGCCGCGTCGATTTCCATGTTGGCGCCGTTGGATATACGGCGCGGCGCGGTCAGCCGGGGCAGGCGCCCTTTCTGGGTCAGCTCGATATAATCGACCAGCGCACCGCAGGCCGCGATCTCGGCCCGGCCAAATCCGCCGAACCCATCCAGCGCCTTGACGCCGTATAGCTCCTCAAGACGGAGCCGGGCGGCCTCGCTGTCGAACCGGCTGCCGGGCTGGGGCGTGAGCCTGTTTTTCCACTCAGTGAAAATTTCGAACAGATCCGGCTGTTCCAAAAGCCGTTCAGAAACCAGAAGCTCGCCGGGATCGATACCGGCCAGGACCGCGCCGAGCTGCGCGCGGTCAAGGGGCTGGGCGTTGAAGGCCCCGGTCGATATGTCGAGCCATGCGAGACCAAGCGCGCCCTGCGCATCGGCGAGCGCGGCCAGAAAATTATGACGACGCGCATCGAGCAATTCGTCTTCCGTGATCGTACCCGGCGTGACGATTCGGACCACTTCGCGCGCAACCACTGATTTGGGCCCGCGCTTTTTTGCTTCGGCGGGATTTTCCGTCTGCTCGCAAACCGCAACACGGAATCCCTTGCGAATAAGGCGGGACAAATAGCCTTCGCTGGCATGCACCGGCACGCCGCACATGGGGATGTCTTCGTTTTCGTATTTGCCGCGCCTGGTCAATGTAATGTCGAGCGCCGCCGACGCCCTGACCGCATCATCGAAAAACATCTCGTAGAAATCGCCCATCCGATAGAACAGCAGATCATCGGGATGGGCCCGCTTGATGGCAATATACTGAGCCATCATCGGCGTCAGGCTGGGCTTGGGCGAGGCGGTTTCCGCGGGCGATATGTTGGCCATGGCGAAAGTTTATACGCCGCCGCCCATGTTAATCAAACCGTGCGAATCAAACCGATGGTGCGTCGGACAAATCCCCCTTATCCTTCCCGACACATCCAGATTTGGTCTTATCGTTCTATCCGGGGGAAAAGCATAACATGGCAAAACCGAAATATAGCGCGCTTGATCGCGAGGCGCTGGCGATGCATGCGGCGGGCAAACCGGGCAAGATCGAAATTTCACCGACCAAGCCGCTCATGACCCAGCACGATCTTTCGCTGGCCTATTCCCCCGGCGTAGCGGCGCCATGCCTGGAAATCGCGCGCGACCCGTCGACCGCCTATGACTATACGGCCAAGGGAAATATGGTCGCCGTCATTTCCAACGGATCGGCCATTCTGGGTCTCGGCAATCTGGGCGCGCTCGCATCGAAGCCGGTGATGGAGGGCAAGTGCGCATTGTTCAAGCGGTTCGCCGATGTGGACGCAATCGATCTTGAAGTGGGCACCACCGACGTTGACGAATTCATCAACGCGGTGCGCTTTCTGGGTCCGACCTTCGGCGGCATCAATCTTGAAGACATCAAGGCGCCCGATTGTTTCATCATTGAACAGCGCCTGCGCGAACTGATGGACATCCCCGTATTCCATGACGACCAGCACGGCACCGCGATTATCGCCGCCGCCGGCCTGATCAACGCACTGGATATCTCCGGGCGCAACATCAAGAACACGCGGCTGGTCGTGAACGGCGCAGGGTCGGCCGGCATCGCCTGTATCGAGCTGATCAAGGCGATGGGCATGCCTCATGAAAACGTCACGCTGTGCGACACGAGGGGCGTAATCTATACCGGCCGCGAAGCGGGCATGAACCAGTGGAAATCAGCCCACGCCATCGACACCAAGGACCGCACCCTGGAACAGGCCATGAAGGGCGCTGATATGTTCTTCGGCGTATCCGCCGAGGGCGCGGTGACGCGAAAAATGGTCAAGAGCATGGCCAAGCAGCCGATCATTTTCGCCATGGCCAACCCCAATCCGGAAATTTCGCCCGAGGAAGTCAAGGCGGTGCGCAGTGACGCAATTGTCGCCACCGGCCGGTCGGACTATCCAAACCAGATCAACAATGTTCTGGGCTTCCCCTATATATTCCGCGGCGCTCTGGACGTGCGCGCGAGCACCATCAATGACGAAATGAAAATCGCCGCCGCCCGTGCGCTGGCCGAACTCGCCCGCGAGGACGTCCCGGATGAGGTGGCCGCCGCCTATTCGGGCCGCCAACTGCGCTATGGCCAGGAATACATTATCCCCGTGCCGTTCGATCCCAGGCTGATTGCGGCGATACCGTCCCGCGTCGCGGAGGCGGCCGTCAAAAGCGGGGTCGCCAGACGCCCGATCAAGGACCCGGCCGCTTATCGCGCGGAGCTGACCGCCCGGCTGGACCCGACCGCGACGAGCCTGCAGCTGATTCACGCGCAGGTTCGCGCCAATCCGCAGCGCGTGGTGTTTTCCGAGGGAGAAGAGCCCGCCGTGATCCGCGCCGCACTGGCCTATCGCAATACGGGCTACGGCACGCCGATCCTGATTGGCCGCGAAAAGCCGATCAAGGATCACATCAAGGAGCTGGGGCTGACCGGGGCCGAGGATTTGGAGGTCCTGAACGCACGGCTGTCTAAGAACAACGCGGCCTATACCGACTATCTGTATGGAAGATTGCAGCGCAAGGGATACCTGCCCCGCGACTGCCAGCGCATGGTCAATAACGACCGCAATGTGTTCGCCGCCTGCATGCTGGCGCTGGGGGACGCCGACGCCATGGTCACCGGCCTGACACGGAGCTATCCGGTCTGTTTCGACGACATCACCCGCGCTCTCGACCCGAAACCCGGCGCCGTGCTGTTCGGCCTGTCGATCGTGGTGTCCCACGGCCACACGGTGTTCATCGCCGACACCACGGTGCATGAACGCCCGACCGCCGAACAGCTCGCCGACATCGCCGTGCAGTGCGCCGCCAAGGCGCGGGCCCTGGGACACGAACCCCGGGTCGCATTCCTGTCATATGCGAATTTCGGCAACCCGCCGGGCGCGCTGGCGGGCCATGTGCGGGACGCGGTCGAACTGCTCAACGGGCGCGACACGGATTTCGAATATGACGGCGAAATGGCCGCCGACGTGGCGCTTGATACGGATCTGCGCGCGATCTATCCGTTCAACCGACTGTCTGGCCCGGCCAATGTGCTGGTCATGCCGGGGCTGCACGCGGCCTCGATCTCATCGAAGATCCTGGAAAAGCTGGGCGGTGGATCCGTGATCGGCCCGCTTCTGATCGGGATGGAACATCCGGTGCAGATCGTCAGCATGAGCTCGACCGTTTCCGATCTGGTGACCCACGCCTCCCTCGCCGCCCATGAAGCGATCAAGCCGGCAAAACCCAGTCGCGCAAAGAAGGCCGCCAAAAAGCCGGCGGCAAAAAAGCGCTAGAATTCCAACGCGGCGAGCGCGGCGCGGTGGGCCGCCACTGAGTCGGGACTGAAACAGGCGAACACGACCTGATCAATGCCCGGGGCATTGATCAGTATATGGGCCACGGTCCGGATGGCAATTGACGCCCCCTCATATATCAAACCCTCCCTTCGGGAGGACCCGGGAGGACTCGGGAGGACTCGGGAGGACTCGGGAGGACTCGGGAGGACTCGGGAGGACCCGGGAGGACCCGGGAGGACCCGGGAGGACTCGGGAGGACCCGGGAGGAAACTATGATATGCTCGCTACTTAGTAATCCGCTATCCGCATCCTGCTGAAATAGGAGGGCAAATGGCTAACAAAGCCAAATATCGCCTGAACGACGTATTCACTCCCGGAGGACAGCCGACAGTTACTTATGTCGCTAGTGTTCCGCCCGAAACGAATGATTCCCATAAGGCGGATTTGATGCGAATCTG
>CALGIA010000227.1 GCA_937916005.1 uncultured Rhodospirillaceae bacterium | reverse complement strand
GGTGATCGGTGCGCTGGCCGCCAATGCGGACATCTACCGTATCGGCATGGGGGTGGAGCTGGCCGATATCGGCCGCACCTGGAGCCACGCCATCGCCAACCCGATTCCGCCCAATGTGGTCGATCACGCGCCATGTCAGGACGTCATCATCGAGGGCGATGCGCTGGACGGCGAAGGCAACGGGCTCGATGCCCTGCCCATACCCATTTCCACGCCCGGCTATGACAGCGCGCCCTATCTGACGGCGACCAACGTCATCACCCGCGATCCCGAAACCGGTATCCAGAACATGGGCACCTACCGCGCCGGCCTGAAATCTCCGCGCCGTCTCGCGGTCCGCATGTCGGCCCGTCCCGGCGGCGCGGGCGGCTATCCCCACTGGCTGAAATACCAGGCGCGGGGCGAAAAAATGCCCTGTGCAATCGTGCTCGGCTGCCCTCCGGCGGTGGCTTATCTGGGGCCGCAGAAACTGCCGATCGACATGGATGAGATGAGCGTCGCCGGCGGCATCGTGGGCGCGCCGGTCAATGTCACCCGGGCTCATTCGGTGGACCTCATGGTGCCGGCGGATGCGGAGATCGTGATCGAAGGGCTGATCGATACGGAATATCTCGAACCGGAAGCGCCGTTCGGCGAATCCCACGGCCATATCGCCCTGGAAGATTACAACATGATCATGGATGTGACCGCGATCACCCATCGTAAGTCGGCGGTGCTGCCGTCGATCATCTCCCAGGTCACGCCGTCGGAATCAAGCGTCATCAAGCGGGTCGCCTATGAACCCATGTTCCTGTCCCATCTGCGCGACACGCTGGGCATTCGCGGCGTAACGCAGGTGTCGCTGCATGAGCCGCTGACCAATTTGCGCAAGGTGATCTTCCTGAAGATGGAACGGGGCGTGGCGCGCACGGAAGTCTGGCGCGCGCTCTATGGCGCGGCCATGCTGCGCGCCGATTGCGGTAAGTATGTCATCGCCCTGAATGAAGACATCGACGCCGATAACGCCGACGCGGTGTTCTGGTCATTCGCCTATCGCGCCAATCCGGCTCATGACGTCCAGATTCTGCCCCATCGCCATCGCGGCCATGGCCCGAAAAACGACTATGGCGGCGATGAAGACGCGACCATGCTGATCGACGCCACCCTGAAGGGCGACATGCCGCCCCTGGCTCTGCCCAAAAAGGAATATATGGAAAACGCCAAGGAGATGTGGGAACGGTTCGGCTTGCCCGAACTCAAGCCGCAGGCGCCGTGGTACGGCTATTCCCTGGGCGACTGGAACGATGAGTGGGACGAAATGGCCCAGCGCGCCGTCGATGGCGATTATCTGGAAAACGGGCGGCGCACCGCCCAGCGCCGCCGCAAGGGCCTGACGCCCAACACCGCCATTCGCGCCGCGCCGCCCGAGGATACTTAGGCTTTCTTGCGTTTCCGGGCGGGCTTGACGGTCAGGGTCACGATCTGGTCGCCCCGGCGGCCCGACACCGGGTCACGGAACCCCATTTTTTCGAGCCGCAGTTCCTGGCCTGTTTTGGCGTTCTTGGGAATCTGCAGGGCGAGTTCGCCGCCGATGGTGCGCACCTTGATGCGCGCGCCGCGCTTGGCCTGCGTTGCGGTGACCGGCAAATCCATCCGCACATTGAACACGTCGCGGCGCAGCTCCTTGTCCGGTTCGATCTGGACGATGACATTCAGATTGCCTGGCGGCGCGCCGCCCATGCCGGGAAAGCCATAGCCCGGGATGACAATGGTTTCGCCGTCGGCGATCCCCGGCGAGATACTGATTTCGACTTCCACCTGGGTCGGCAGGGCCAGGGTCTTGATGGCGCCGACGGCGGCCTCGACGAATGGCAGCTTGAGGAATTCGGCCATGTCCTCGCCCGGGATGATCATCGACGTGCCGCCCCGGCCCCGGCGGTTGCCGGCGATATCGCCGAACAGATCCGACAGGCTTTCTCCGGTGCCGAAGCTGGGATCGAACATGTCTTCATCGGGGGTGCCGCGAGGGCCGTCGAAACCGCGCCGTCCGCCGCCCCATGAATTCCGCGCCCGTTCGTGGTGGGCGCGTTTTTCCGGGTCGGTCAGAATGTCGTAGGCGTCCGACACATCGTTGAACCGATCGGCGGCGTGTCTGTCGTCCGGGTTCAAATCCGGATGCAGCTCCTTGGCGAGCTTGCGGTAGGCCCGCTTGATTTCATGCAGGGTGGCTTCTTCGGAAATTCCGAGTGTCTGGTACGGGTCTATCATGTCTTGCGTCCGCCGATTCACAGAGATTCTTGATCTTATGAACGAACTATACCGGTGCTTCCCGGCCCCTGCAAAGGACCCCGCGAAACCATTTCGGGCGACGCGTGAGAGTCGGGCCGCGCGAGGCCGATATCTTCCAGAATGCGGTACAAAGCCGGCACCAGGAATAAAATCATC
>CALGIA010000226.1 GCA_937916005.1 uncultured Rhodospirillaceae bacterium | reverse complement strand
TGCTGGTGGACCAGAAAATGAATGACGGCATCGCCGCGCCGTTTTTTGGACGCGACGCCATGTCGCCGCCGGCCGTGGCGCAACTCGGTCTGCGCTATGATTGCGCCGTGCTGCCCGCCCAGCTGGAACGCACGGGCGGCTGCCATTTCCGCGTGACATTCTTGCCGCCGATGGAATTGATCCGGACCGGAGACCGCCATGCGGATGTGCTGGCCATGATGATCCGCGTCAATGGGTTGCTGGAATCCTGGATCCGCCAGCGGCCCGAACAATGGCTGTGGCTGCACCGGCGCTGGCCGGACTGATTAGATTTTCTTCTTATTCTTTTTCTTCGGCATGGGCCCGACCAGCAATGCCGGATCGAGCCGGGCGCCGAACAGGCTCAACCCCCAATGCAGATGCGGCCCCGTGACCCGGCCCGTGGCGCCGATCAGGCCGATGCGCGCGCCCTTTTTCACTGTCTGCCCCGGCCTGACCAGCAATTTGCTGAGATGGGAATAGATCGTCCCCACGCCCTGGCCGTGATCAAGCATCACCGTATGGCCCGTATAGAACATGCCCCGCCGGGCCAGGGTTACCACCCCCGTCGCCGCCGCGACCACCGGGGTCCCGGTGGCGGCGGCAATATCGGTGCCGAGATGGGGTTGGCGCGGCTTGCCGTTGAGAATGCGCTGGCTGCCATACACGCCGGTAATCACGCCCCGCACCGGCCAGACGAATCCCTTGCGGTACCAGATGGCGGAACTGTACCGGCTGCGCGCATGGCGGAGCAGTTGTGATTCCGCCTTTATGCGTTTCAATTCATCGGGCGGCGGCGTGACCTTGGCCTTGGGCAACCCCTTGATGCGCTGAATGCGGTATTTGCGCTGCTTTATTCTCAGAATCCGGTCGATCCTGCGTCCATCGGGAAGCTTGACCACCAGCCGCACCTTGGCCGGCGCATCGCGGCCCAGACCAAACACGAAATTTCCATCCTGATTGACCCGCAACTTTCGCCCCGAGACGGTGACATGGGCGCCCGGGTCGGTTGCGCCCCATACCAGCCCACCTTCAATGAATTTACCGCCGAGCGTCAGGGGCTCGCCACCGCCAAGCGCGACGGCCGGGCCGGCCGGGAGAAACAGCATCAACCCGACCAGAATTGCGGCAAGACGCGTCATAACAACTGCCCCTGGGAGCCATTTGAGGGCAGCTTAGGGGTTGGGGGCTTGCGGGCCGGTTTGGACGGTTTACCGGGGCCATGCACCGTGGCGCCGATGTCGCCGTCGCTGAACTGAACCGCGATATCCGCGCCCGGCCTGGCCTGTGCGGCCCTGGTCAGGGGGTTACCGTCTGAATCCCGCACCAGGGCATAACCCCGGTCCAGCACCCGTTCATAGGACAGGCTGTCCAGCATATTGGCGGCGGCGGTCAAACGGGATTGACCATCGGTCAGGCTGCGCCTGGCGGCCCGCTCCATGCGGGCGGTGATATCGAGCCCCGGGAACTGAAGCACCCATGCGCGCAACACCATCTCCCCGCCCTGCCCCAGCCGCCTGCCGATCTGTTCGACCGACGCCCGCCGGGTCTCGAGCAGGTTTTTCAGGGCGTTGCCGAGCCGTTCGGTCTCCCCATCGAGATTCTGATCGGCGACTTCCAGCAGTCTTTTCGGATCGGGCAGTCCGCGCCCTAGCCCCTCGATCCGGGTCGCCCGGTCGGTGAACAGGCGCAGCATGGCGGTTTCCATGCGCCGATGATCATCCAGCACCTGGGCCAGCAGATCATCGCGCACCGGGACCGCCATTTCAGCCGCCGCCGTCGGCGTCGGCGCGCGCAGATCCGCCGCGTAATCGATCAGGGTCGTATCGGTCTCATGCCCCACGGCGGAAATCAGCGGGATCGCGGACGCGGCGGCGGCGCGCACCACCGCTTCCTCATTGAACGGCATCAGATCTTCGAGACTTCCGCCGCCGCGCGCGACGATCAACAAATCGGGCCGGGGAATGGCGCCACCGGGCGCGATCCGGTTGAATCCTTCGATCGCCGCGACGATTTCGGACGCGGCGGCATCGCCCTGGACACGCACCGGCCACAACAGCACATGGCGCGGAAATCGGTCGCCCAGACGATGCAGGATGTCGCGGATCACAGCCCCGGTCGGCGACGTGATGACCCCGATCACATGGGGCAGAAAAGGCAATGGCTGCTTGCGGTCCGGATCGAACAGCCCCTCATCGGCCAGCTTCTTGCGCCGGTCCTCGAGCATCTTCAGCAACGCGCCCGCCCCGGCGAGTTCGGCGGATTCGATCACGATCTGATAGCGCGAGCTTTTCGGATAGGACGACACCCGCCCGGTACAGACGATTTCCATGCCTTCTTCGAGGCGGAGATTGAGCCGGCCAACAACGCCGCGCCAGCACACCGCATCCATGGCGGCGCCTTCATCCTTCAGGGTGAAATAGAGATGTCCGGAGGAATGATAATTGGGGCGTCCGACCTCGCCGCGCACGCGCACATGGTCAAAAGCGCCTTCGAGAGTGTTTTTAACCGCCTGGGAAATCTCGCTGACGGATAACTCGACGACGTTGCGTTCCTGGGTCGGTTCGGTCGAAATGTCGGTCATTGCGGGCATTCTATGCTAATACCAACCTGCGCGGATAGAGATTCATATAGACGGCTTTTCAAGGTTTTCGGTTAGGAGCGCGTGGCGTGGCGATACGGTGTATCGGAAGACGCGCGCGACGACATCCGAAAGCCTTGAAAAGCCGCCGTTCCGGTCGCTTCCGCGCGCCGCCGACGGTCGTCGCGAAACCTTGACGATGCCCCGCATCGCCCGCGGTTCAGCTCCTACCCGGCGGGGCGCGGAAGCAATCTATATGTGTCTCTATCCGCGCAGGTTGGTATTAATCAATCCGGTCTCACAATCATTGCGAAAGGCTATCCACGAATGAAGGTTTTGGTCGTCGGGTCCGGGGGGCGTGAACACGCGCTGTGCTGGACCATCGCCGCATCGCCCCTGGTCGACAAGCTGTACTGCGCACCGGGCAATGCGGGGATCGCCGATGTGGCAGAATGCGTTGCCGTGGCGAGCGATGACGTAGACGCCCTGGTGGATTTTTCCCGGGAAAACCAGATCGAGTTCGTCGTGGTCGGCCCGGAAGCGCCCCTGGTCGGCGGGCTGGTCGACCGGCTCGAAGCCATCGGCATCAAGGCCTTCGGCCCCAGCGCCGAGGCCGCCATGCTGGAAGGCTCAAAGGGCTTCATGAAGGATCTGTGCGCCAAATATAATATCCCGACCGCCTTCTATGGCCGTTTCACCTCACCGGACGCGGCCAGGGAATTCGTTCATGAAAACGGCGCCCCCATCGTGGTCAAGGCCGATGGGCTGGCGGCTGGCAAGGGCGTAATCATCGCCGAAACCATTGCCGAAGCCGAGGCCGCCATTGACGACATGCTATCGGGCAACCGGTTCGGGGACGCGGGCGCGGAAATCGTGATCGAGGAATTCCTGAACGGCGAGGAAGCCAGCTTCTTCGTGCTGGTCGACGGCGAACACGCCCTGCCGCTGGCGTCGGCGCAGGACCACAAGCGGGTCGGCGACGGCGACACCGGCCCCAATACGGGCGGCATGGGCGCCTACTCCCCCGCCCCGGTCGTTACCGAGGACATGGTCGAGACGGTCATGACCGAGATCATCTACCCCACAATTCGCGGCATGGCGGCGGACGGTCACCCCTACAAGGGCGTGCTCTATGCCGGGCTGATGATCGAAAACGGCGTCCCCAGATTGCTGGAATATAATGTGCGTTTCGGCGACCCGGAATGTCAGGTGCTGATGGCGCGGCTGAAGTCGGATTTGCTGCCCGCCCTGATCGCGTCCCGCGACGGGGTGCTCGATAATTTCGATCTGCGCTGGTATGACGAAGTGGCCCTGGTCGTGGTCATGGCCGCCAACGGCTATCCCGGCGACTACGAAAAGGGATCCGAGATCAGGGGGCTGGACGCCGCCGGCGCAATCCCGGACGTGACCGTGTTCCACGCAGGCACAAGGGAAGATGACGGCAGGATTCTCGCCACCGGCGGACGCGTCCTGGGTGTCACCGCCCTGGGAGCCACCGTGGCCGATGCCCAAAAGACCGCATACCAGGCCGTCGATGCCATCGACTGGCCCGACGGATTCTGCCGCCGTGACATCGGCTGGCGGGCGATTTAAGACCCCGTTACGGGAAGATTTTTCGCCACGTCGATCATTTTCTCGCGCAGCCACTGATGGGCCGGGTTGTGGTGGGTGCGATCGTGCCAGACCGCCTGCATGGGAAATTCGGGGATCGTGACCGGCAACTCGAACAGTTTCAGCGCATGGCCGAAGGCGGTCAGCAGGCGTTCCGGCGCGACGGCCATGCAATCGCTCGCCTGCAAAATGCCGGGCAGGCTCAGAAATGTCGGCACCGTGGCGATCACGCGGCGGCTTCTGCCGATGGCGGCGAGCGCATCGTCGGTCGGCCCCCGGAAACTGTCGCCCGACGGCGTGACCAGGACATGGTCGAGCCGGCAGAAATGGTCCAGGGTCATGCCGCGCTTCACACTCGGATGATCCTTGCGCACGGCGCCGATATAGCGTTCGCGGAACAGTTCCACCGAATGGCATTTGGGCGGGGCCATTTCAGGCACCGTGACGGCAAAATCGATTTCCTGACGCTCGAGTTGATCGGGCATGGCGCGGGCATCGGTGAAAACGATTGCAAAGCGGATGCCCGGCGCAGCCGCATGTACCGCGCGGATCAGCGGCGCAACAAAGATAAACTGGGCATAGTCGGTCGCCGCGACGGAGAACACCATGTCGGCCGATTCAGGCACGAAGGGCGCCGCCGACAGCATGTCGTCGATGTCCTGCAAAACCGATTTTACCGGACCGATGAGGTCCACCGCCCGAGGGGTCGGACGAATGCCCCTGCGGTCGCGCACGAACAGATCATCGCCAAACGTCGCGCGCAGCCGGTTGAGGATCCCGCTGACCGCCGGCTGAGACAGGTTGAGACGCCGCGCCGCCCGGCTGACATTGCGTTCATCAAGCAGCACGTCGAGCGCGACCAGAAGGTTGAGATCTATGTTTCTGATATTGACCATACTGATGACGATTATAGAGTTTAACAATTTGATTTATACCCGAAATCACTTCAATATCCCGCCGATTTAGAAATTGACCCCTGATTCGACCGCAAACCTCCTCCCGCGTGAGGCAGGATTTGCGTCGGATTTGACCCGTTGGAGACGAAATATGAGCCAGATCACCGCTGAATCGAAACTGCGCACACCGGCCGAAGCCGCCGGCGACTATAAGGGTTTGCTGGTTCGTTTGATGAGCCGCCAGCTTTTCGCCGAAACCGCCACGGCGGAAGTGTTCGGCAAGGCGGTGACCGCCGGCCCGACCTGGGCCGACAAGTATCTCGCCGCTGAATTCGCCGCCGAGGAAGCGCGCCACAGCCAGGGTCTGTATGATCTGCTGATCGATCTCGGCGAAGATCCGGAGGCCATTATCGCAGCGCGCCCGGACGCCGATGAGTTCTGGCAGCTCGATCTCAACAACTGGCTTGATATCGCGGTCTTCAACTTCACGGTCGACCGCGCCGGCAGCCATCAGATCATGGAATACCGTCAGTCGAGCTATCTGCCCTGGGCGGACAGCCAGGAAGTGGTGCTGGCCGATGAGGAAGACCATTACGACAATGGCGTGGAAAACCTGAAGGAATTCGCCAAGGACCCGAAAAAACTGGCCCAATTCCAGACAATCTTCAACCGGGTGCTGCCCAACTGCGTCAAGCGCGCGTTCGGGCGTCTTGCCGGGCCGGACAACGAAATGTGCCTGGCCACCGGACTGAAGCGCAACCCGACCGAAGTGATCGTCAACCGCTACCTGGCGGAAATGCGCGGCCACATGGAAGGCCCCGGGCTGAAATTCCCGCCCATCGCCGCCTTCGAGGCCATCAAGTGCGAGCTGGCCGACAGCTCGAAAGAAATCCTTCTGTCCCTCCAGGCCTAGGCGCACGTAAACATGATCAACGAATCCAACGACGTCATCGCGTCCTATGATTTCAAGGCGCTGAAAGTCGAATTCGAAGACGATATTCTGGTCATCACCCTGAACCGGCCGGAACGGCTCAACGCCTTCAATGACGACATGCGCGCCGAGTTCAACTGGATCGGCCCGCGGCTTGAAGCCAACGGCAATATCCGCGCGATCATCTTCGAGGGCGCCGGCGAACGCGCCTTTTGCGCCGGGGCCGATATTTCCTGGTTCGAACAGGAGTGGGATACGGAACGTTTCCGCATCGAATACCGCTGGATCCATGATTTCTTCGACCGGCTGGAACGCATCGAGGTGCCGGTGATCGCCGCCGTGCACGGCATCTGCGCCTGTGGTGGGCTCGAACTCGCCATGGCGTGCGATTTCCGGATCGCCGCCGAGGGCACCAAGTTCGGCTTTACCGAGGGAAACATCAATCTGATCCCCGGCTCGGGCGGCTGTTCCCGCCTGGTCAAGCTGGTCGGTCCCGGCTGGGCCAAGGAAATGGTGCTGGCCGGCGAGTTCATCGATACGGAACGGGCCATGATCACCGGTCTGGTGACCCGGCTCGCGCCCTATGAGGAACTGCACGAAGCCGCCATGGCGCTGGCCCGCAAGCTCACCACCAAGGCCCCCATGGCCATGGGGCTGGCCAAGGCGATCATGAATGCCTGCGACGACATGGATTCAAGCTCGGGCCGTATCCTGGAACGCATCGGCCAGAGCGTCCTGATCAAATCGGACGATCACGGCGAAGGCATCCGCGCGTTCCGCGAAAAACGCAAACCGGTCTACGAGGGGAAATAACCCCGTTCAACTCTCCCAGGTGGACTCATGGAACAGGCTGTCCACGGGGATGGGCTGTTCGATGAGGCGCTGGTCGTATGAATAGCCGATGAAGCGCTCCAGGTTTATGCGGTTGGCCGCGATGCCGGACGTCCATGGATCAGCGCCCAGGGTTTCCAGCTCTTCCTCGAACTCGTTGCGGGCGAATGCCAGCGTCGAGTATCCCGGGTCCTCATAGAACGCGCGGGCCTGTTGGCTGGCATCGTTCCACATGTCCATGACCGCCTTGGCCAGCCAGGGCTCCGCATCGATCAGCGCCTTCTTGAAGGCGATGACGTGCATGATCGGGTAATAGCCGTTCTTGCCGTGATAGCGCAGCATTTCGGCCCGGCGGTCGGGGAAGAGCGGACGCACACGGTCCTTGGCCTCAAGCACCTTGGGCGGCGGATGGGGATGGATCATGGCGTCGGCCTCGCCGTCAATCAGCATCTGCCCGATATCGGAATCCATGTCGACCTGGCGGACCTGCACCCCCTTGCGGTCGCCCAGCTTCATGACCTCATCGGCGGCCACGATCCAGCTGATATCTTCCCACGGCACGCCATATTCAAATTTGAGATCGCCCAGCGCCAGAACCGACATGGTGGTCTGGAACGTACGGATGATCACCCGCTTGCCGATCAGATCCCGGGGTGTCTCGATCCCCGCATTCACATTGACGAAGAAATGATTCTGACTGAACAGCCGGCGCGGGAACACCGGGATACCGACAAACGGCGCGCCCCGGCTTGTGGCGATGATATGGGACGACAGCGAGGTCTCGCAGATGTCGAACTCACCGTCTTCGAGAAAGCGCCGGTGGCGGTCCACCCCGTCGCGCCGGGGCGGCGCCATGCCGACCTCGTAGGGTCTGAGCGTCAGCCCTTCCGGCGGCTTTACCGCCCCCATGAAAAACGGCACGTGGCGGTCATAACGTTCCAGCGCAATGCTGAGATCAAGTCCGGACATATTCGCTTCCTTCCATTTCAAACCTGCCGGTCCCGCCCTTCCCAGAACGGTTTGCGCAGCGAAACCTTGTCGATCTTGCCGGTGGAATTGCGTGGCAGAACATCACGGAATTCGACCCGGCGCGGTTTCTTGTAGCTGGCGATCCGGTCGCCGCAAAATTCGATGAGACCGGACTCGTCGAGGGTTTCGCCATCGCGCGCGACCACGAAGGCCAGCACGGATTCGCCCCAATGGTCGTCGGGCACGCCGATCACGGCGGCGTCGGCCACCGCCGGATGATGCAGGATCGCCTCCTCCACCTCGCGCGGATAAATATTTTCGCCGCCGGAAATGATCATCTCGGTCTTTCG
>CALGIA010000225.1 GCA_937916005.1 uncultured Rhodospirillaceae bacterium | reverse complement strand
GAAGTTCCAATTCCAACAATACTTAATTTAAAATAATATAAATAATGTATAACTCATTGAAATAACGTGAAAAAATAAGATATAAGGGTTCCTTGTTTTCATTGCGGCGAAACACGGCGCCGAAACGCACGATTAACCCTTCCGGGTGCATAATTCAGCCGAAATCTTCTCCAGAGCTTAGTTTCGGTAGTTTCGATCATGCAATTCCACTCGGAAGCCGCAATCGGCCCAGCAATCGACCCGGCAATCGCCGCCGACGAACGGCGGAGGATGGCGGATTACGGACAAATTCGCGAAGCTGCTCGCGGTAATGATCCGGAATTGGCGGTTAGCGGCCGGCTCGAAGCCATTCGTGATCGGCTTGATGCTGATATATTCGCGGTTCTGCTGTGGAATCTTCCGGAAATCAGCCTGATTTGCCGCCATGGCGGCGATGCTGTCGAGACGGGCCCGCTTGATCCGGCGCTTACGGCGGCGTTTCGCGAAATCTCAATCCATGCCTTTCCCGCATTGAACCGGGATCGGGATCTGGCGCGCCTGGTCGGGGAAAGCTGGGGGACCGATGTAAATCAACTGCTTTGCCTGCCTCTGCATCACCCGGGTGAACCAGCGCTCGGCGTTGCCATCGCGGTGACCGGGCCGGCCTCCCACGGTTTTGATTCCGGCGACGACGATTATTTTGATACGGCGGTGGAAATGCTGTCGCTTGCGGTCGCCAATGCGCGGGCGCGGCGCGGGCTTGATTTGCTCAATGAATCCAACCGCGAATTGGTCCTGGCGGCGGAAATTCAGCGCAAGCTGTTGCCAATGTTGGATCCCGCGTACTCGCCGGTCCAGGGGTTGAACCGGCCGGCGCGTACGGTATCCGGCGATTTCTATGATTATTTGAGCCTGCCAGGGGGGCGTTTTCCGTTCGCGCTCGGCGATGTGTCGGGCAAGGGCATGAAAGCGGCGCTGCTGATGTCAAAAACCGCCAGCCTGTTCCGTTGCCTGGCCAAGACCATCGACGATCCGGCGGAACTCCTCTCCGTGATCAACCGGGAAATTTGCGAGACCGCGACCCAGGGCATGTTCGTGACCATGGTGACCGGCGTTTATGACAGTGTTTCCGGCGTGGTTCGGTTCGCCAATGCGGGTCACGAACCGCCGCTTCTGCGCCGTCCCGATCGAAGTTACGTTGAATTTCCCGCAGAATCGCCGCCGATCGGTATCGTCGAGAATCTCGAGCTCGAGACCTTTAAGACCGATCTTGGCGGCGGGGAATTCTACATCTTTTCAGACGGGCTGACCGAATTTGCCTGCGAAGGCGAAATGCTCGGCGTTACCGGGTTGATCCAGATGGTGGAGGGCTCAAAGACCATGCCTCTGTCCGAACGGCTGGATACAGTGCTGGCGGCGCTCGACGCCGATGGTTGGGCGGCGCATGACGATTTGACCGCCCTGACCATCGACGGCGCATGGGTGCGGCGCCATGGGTAGTTTATTGAAAAACAGCAGCGTCGAACACCGTGGCTCAGAGGGTAACTCGGCTGATGGCGGATACGAATTGCTGCTGCAACTCAGTTTCCCGGCTATTCCGGATCGCCTGCGTCTGGTTCGCCCCATGGTGCGGGCATCAGCCCAGCTATGCGGTTTCACCGTTGAAGACTCCCTGGACGTGGTCCTCGCCATTGATGAAGCCTGCGCCAACATTATCGAGCACGCTTATCACTGGCGCGGTGACGCGGAAATTGTCCTGACAATTTTTAAAATAGAGGGCGGCATTCAGTTTCAGCTTCGGGACTTCGCGCCACCGGTATCATCGCGCAGTGTCCAGCCGCGTAATTTGGACGACATCATGCCGGGTGGGCTGGGTACGCATTTTATCCGCTCGATCATGGATGACACCCGCTTTATGCGGGCCCCGGACGGGGAAGGAAATATTCTCGAACTTACAAAGCGAGCAATGGTGCCATCATGAATGAATTTGTTTCCGAAGAAGCCGGCAAACTTGTCGTCAGACTTGAGGGTGAAGTCGATCTCGACAGATCCCCCGCTGTGCGCAAGCTCCTGTTTGACTGCGTCACCCGCCAGATGGATGTGGTGGTCGATCTTTCCGAAGTTCAATATATCGACAGTTCCGGCATCGCCAGTCTGGTAGAGGGCTTGCAGGCCGCCAATGGAAACGGAACCAAATTTAGCCTGGTCGCGGTCAGTGGACAAGTCAGACGCGTCATGGAGCTGGCGCGTCTTGACAAGGTATTCAAAATTTTTGACGACGTCGACGCCGCATTGGCGCCGATGGCGCCGGTCGTCTGAAGTCGCGCTCGTGCTGCAGTCGGTCGAAAATCTCGGACGGTCAGCCACACGTGGGTTGGATGAGTTGGGTTTTGCCTTTTCGCTGCTGACCGAGAGCCTGTTTTGGATTTTTCTGGGCTGGCGTCGCAAACAGGCAGTTCGATTGTCGGCCGTCGTTTCCCAGATGATGGAAATCGGTATCGCGGGGCTGCCCATCGCGACGCTTCTCGCGGCGACGATTGGCACCATGCTTTCAATCCAGGGAATTTATTCACTGCGTCTGTTCGGCGCGGAATCTTATGTTTATGTCGGGGTCGGGCTCGCCGTGACGCGGGAATTCGCGCCGCTGATCATCGGTGTGCTGGTCGCCGGACGATCCGGGTCGGCGCTCGCAGCACGGCTGAGCGCCATGGTGATCAACCAGGAAATCGATGCGCTGCGCGCGATCGGCATTTTCCCGGCGCGGCTTCTGATCGCGCCGGCACTGGTCGCCATGGTGATCATGGTTCCGGCCCTGACCATCTGGGCCAATGTGGTCGCGTTGTCCGCCGCGGGTGCGTTCATATCCCTGACGCTGGATATTTCCTTCGGGGCCTATGTGAGCGACCTCATGGGGGTGGTGCGTTTCACCGACATCGTTCACGGGCTTCTCAAAAGCGCGGTGTTCGGTTTGCTGATCGTGATGGTCGCCGTCCTCAACGGCGCGCTGGTTTCCGGCGGTGCGGAGGGTGTGGGCCGAGCGACCACCAGGTCCG
>CALGIA010000224.1 GCA_937916005.1 uncultured Rhodospirillaceae bacterium | reverse complement strand
AGGGGTTAGGGCAGCGGCAGGATGTTTTCTTCCCCGTCGTGAAGCTGAATATCGAAGGAGGTCAGCAGCACGGCCGTGGCGGCGTATTGACCCATCAGGCTGACGATATCGACCAGCTGGCGGTCGCCGAACAGGTTGCGCGCCGTGGCGAAGGTTTCCGGCGTGACTTTCCAGTCGCGGAACAGCTCGCGGCCGAACTGGATGATCGCGGCCTGGGAGTCCGACGCGCCGTCGAGCGGCTTGCGATATTTCACGATGTCAATGACATCCTGTGAGATGCCGACATTCCGGGCCGACCGTTCATGGGCCGCCCATTCGAACCGGTTGTTCAGTTCCCGCGCCGTGATCAGGATGGTGATTTCGAGAATCTGACCATCGAACGGCTCGCCGCTGCGAAAATACGCATTGAGGGGCTGGGCCGCTTCGGCCGCCCTGGGGCTGTGCAGCCTGAGGCCACCCGGTCCCTTGAGCCCGACCAGCGATCCGCCCTTGGGATCCATGAGCTTGTCGAAAATTTTCAACGCCGCGCCGTCGAGATCTTCCCGGTTGGGCAAGGGCAGGCGGGCTCCGGAATCTTCATACACATCGGCTGGTCTTTTTTGGTCACTCATTTGGCGTTTCCCCCTGTCGGTCTGATTGTCTAGGCTATACCCTAATCCGGATTCAACAGGGGAGGACAGCATGAAGCTGCTTTATTTCGATGATTTCAAACTCGGTGTGCTCAAGGGCGACAATGTGGTCGACGTTTCTTCGGTCGTGCAGGATATCCCGCATCTTGGGCCCCATGATCTGATCAATGGTTTGATCGAAAATTTCGACAAGTACCGCGCCAAGCTGGAAGCCGCCGCCGAGGCCGGCGCCGGCGTGCCGCTGTCGAGCGTGCGGATCCGCCCGCCGCTGCCCAGGCCCGTCAATATCGAATGCATGGCGGTCAATTACATGGAAGACGGCACGCGTGATGAACCCGCGCCGATCAATGCATTCCACAAATCACCCAGTGCGATCATCGGCAATGGCGACACTATGGTGCTGCCCGACGTGCCGGCCGGCGTGTTCGAGGGCGAAGCCGAACTTGCCCTGGTGATCGGCAAGCGGGCCAGCAATGTCAGCGCCGCCGACGCCATGGATTACGTGTTCGGCTATACCTGCTTCATCGACGGCTCGGCGCGCGCCCTGCCGCCCGCGGGCAACACGTTCTACCAGATGAAGTCGCGTGAGACATTTGCGCCGATCGGACCGTTCCTGGTGACCAAGGACGAGATCGCCGATCCGCAGAAGCTTCACGTTCAGCTCTGGAATAACGGCGTCATCCAGCAGGATTATAATACCGATGACATGGCGCACAAGATTCCGCGCTGCGTGGAATGGGTCAGCTCGATCCATACCCTGGAACCCGGCGATATTGTCGCCACCGGGACCAATCATCGGGGCCTGAACCCGTTCATGGATGGCGACAAGATCGAGCTGGAAGTTGAAGGGGTCGGCCGATTGACCTTCAACATTCGGGACGATCTCAAGCGTACATGGGCGCGCACAACGCGGCTCCAACACGCCGAGTCGGGCGCTGACGGCGCGTTTACGCCCCAGCTAACCGGTAAATACTCCTGACCGAATTCCGGGTGGCCGCCCCTACTGCAGGGCGGCCGCCCGGATTGCGTCCGGGGTGAATGGCAGGCGGCGGAGCCGTAATCCGGTCGCCTGTTTGACCGCATTGGCGATCGCCGCCGCGGTCGGTCCGGCGGTGGCTTCGCCCGCCCCTAGGAACTTCCCTTCCGGGTGATCAAGCAAAATGGTTTCGACCACCGGAACATTGTCGAAGCGCAAAATGGGATAGCTGTCCCAGTCGCGGCTGGTGACGCCGCTGCTATCGAATTGCACCGCCTCGTGCAGGGTCCAGCTCGCGGCCTGGATCAGCCCGCCTTCGAACTGGGCAATCAGACCGTCCGGATCGACCACCTGGCCCGCATCGGCGGCAATGACCGCCCGGAGCAGACGAATTTCCGCCGCGTCATTGACTTCCAATTCAATGCCGACCGCCGCATAGGCCGAGTTGTTCTTATATTGTGCAAACGCGATGCCGCGCCCGATGGCCGCGTCGGACTCGTTTTTCATCGCCGCCATACGCTTGCCGACTTCATTCAGCACCGCCTTGGCCCGGTCGTCCTGCAAATGGCGCAGGCGGAATTCCACCGGGTCGATCCCGGCGGTTTCAGCCAGCTCATCCATGAAGGATTCGATGGCGAATACATTGCCATAGGCGCCCAGCGCCCGGAGCGCCGATGTGCGCAGCGGCAGGCCGCGCACCAGATGCTTGACCAGCCTTGTTTCCGGGAACGCATAGAGCGGGTCCAGGTTGCGGTGAATGCCCACATGGCGGCCCATGGTCGGGCCCGGCACCATGGGATCCAGCGGATCCGACAATAGATGGGTCGCGATCAGGCGTCTGGGGCCAACCTTGTTGGCGCCGGCCCGGGGACGCATGCTGTAGGTGTCGCCATAGCTGTCATGGGACCAGTTCAGCACCGCGCCGTCAGCATTCACACTGGCGGTCAGGTCCATTGTCATGCAGGTGCCGTACGGTTCCCACGCATGTTCGTCGTCGCGGGTCCATTTCAGCAGGATCGGCGCGCCGGGGATCGCGCGCGCCACCAGCGCCGCCTCCATGGCCGCGTCATCGGCGCCGTTATGGCCGTAACAGCCGGATCCCGGCGTATGGATCAGTCGTACGGAGTCCTCATCCATGCCGAGCGCCTCGGCCATGCTGGTGCGCAGAATGTATATGCCCTGGCTATGGGTCCAGACCGACAATTGGCCGTCCTGGAACAGCGCCATCGCCGCCGACGGACCAATTGATCCATGCATCTGATATGGCTTTTCATATCGCGCCGACAGGGTGATCGCCGCATCGGCCGGAATCGGCGGCTTGTCGGGAACCGGCGCGTCCTGCGGCGTGCCCTTGACCACCGGGCGGCTGACCCGTTCGTTGGCTGGCAGACGTTCAAAAACATCCTGGGGTTCCAGCCCACCGGCCAAATCCCAGTCGGCGGCGGCGGCAAGGCGTTCGGCGGCTTTGATCGCGGCGTATTCATCCGTGGCGGCGACGGCGACAAAACTGCCGTCGCGGGTGATCTGCACGCCCGCGCCGGTCAATCTGCCCTGCACAGACTCATCGAGGCTTTTCAGACGCGCGTGATAATGGGGTGGGCGCACCATCCGGGCATGAAGCATGCCGGGCAATTTCATGTCATGGACAAATCGTTGCCGGCCGGTGGCGATATCGAGCATGCCGCGCGCCGCAACGCGTTTTTTTGCCTTCATGCCGATCTGTTGATGAGCGTCCGGAGATTTAATTTCCGCCTCCAAATCGACTTCTGTTCCAAAGTTTTTTCCGCCCGCCAGATCCCAATAGGTCGCCGACCGGTTGGTGTCGCGGGATTGCACCATCCCGTCGTCCACATCCAGCGTTGAAACATCCACGTCCAGCGCCTCGGCCGCCAGCGCCAACAGATGGTGACGGGCGGTGGCGGCAACGAGCCGGACCGCATTGCCGGTTTCGTCCATGGAATTGCTGCCCGACGTCATGCCTTCATTGGGCGACAGGCCGGTTTCCGCGGGGATGACATCGATCCGGTCGTAATCGACGTCCAGTTCTTCCGCCGCCAACAGCGCGACCGCGGTGGAAATGCGCTGGCCGATATCGACCTTGCCGCTGCGGATTACAATCCGGCCATCGCTGCCGATTGAAATCCAGTCGTCCATATCGGGGTGCCGGTTAAGGCTCGAATTAGACGCCATCTGATACCCCCTCCCTGATTATGCGGTTGATGGCGTGAAGCACGCGGCCGTGCGATCCGCAGCGGCACAGATGGTCTTGCAGCGCTTCGCGGATTTCCGTGTCACTGGGCGTCTTGTCGCGATTCAACAGCGCCATCGTTGCGATCACGATGCCCGGCGTGCAATAGCCGCACTGGGCCGCGCCTTCCTCGACAAAGGCGCGCTGTACGGCGTTGCCCGCGCCTCCCGCCCCCAGCCCCTCGACCGTCACGATATCGGTCCCCTCGAATTCCGAGACCGCGCGGTCGCAGGTCAGAGTCGGCTCACCATCGACCAGAACCGCGCAGGCGCCGCATTGTTCCAGCCCGCAACCGTGTTTCGTGCCGGTGAGATCAAGCCGATTGCGCAGCACGAAGACCAGGGGCGTCGATGGGTCCGCCTCTATTTCATGGGACGCGCCGTTGACGCGCAGGGTTATCTTGCTCATATGGCTTTATCCTCAAATTCGATGCGCCGACAGTTTCGCGTTAACGGGCCTTCGGTTCAATGGTTTCAAATGCTACAAGATACAACCGCTTTGAGTTTCTTTTGGGGAACATCCTCGTTCATGGCTGAAGATATAGAGTTTGATTATGTGATCGTCGGCGCCGGGTCGGCGGGTTGCGTGCTGGCGAATCGGTTGAGCGAGGATGGCCGGTCCAGCGTCTGCCTCATCGAGGCCGGGGCCAGGGATCGCAACCCGTTGATTCATATTCCAGCCTGCATTGTCCTGCTGATGCGGCATAAATCATTGAACTGGCGATATTCCACCACCCCCCAGGACAATATGAACGGCGCTCAGGTTTATATCCCCCGGGGCAAGACCCTGGGCGGGTCGAGTTCTATCAACGGAATGGTTTACATACGCGGCCACAGGCTCGATTACGATGATTGGGCCGCGGCGGGCAATCCCGGCTGGGGCTGGGATGACGTGCTGCCGTATTTCCTGAAGGCGGAAAACAACGAGAGCTTTCCCGATTCCGAACTGCACGGCACCGGCGGCCCACTCAACGTGACGTTCATCGACCGGCCCAGCAAGCTGCAGGCCTCCCTCGCCGAGGCGGCGGAACAGCTTCAATATCCCTATGTGGAAGATTTCAACGGCGTGGAACAGGATGGCTACGGCCTCCATCAGGTCACCCAGAAGAATGGTCGGCGCTGGTCCGCCGCCGCCGCCTATCTGGACCCGGCGCGCAAGCGCAACAATGTGGAGGTGATCACTGGCGGACAGGTCGCAAGGGTGATCCTGGACGGCAAACGCGCGACCGGGGTCGAGCTGATCGAAAAGGGCCAACGCCGCCGCATATCGGCGCGGCGCGAGGTAATCCTGTCGGCCGGCGCGATAGGGTCGCCGCAACTCCTGATGCTGTCCGGCATCGGCGATGGGGACGCGCTGTCGAAGCTCGGGGTGCAGGTCAGCCACGCGCTGCCGACCGTCGGAAAGAATTTGCAGGACCATATCTCGGTCCGGGTCGAAATGGACAGCTCGAGCATGATTCCTTACGGCATATCGATCCGCGCCCTGCCGAAGCTGGCATTGAGTGTCCTGGAATATCTCACCATGCGGCGCGGGCTTTGGTCGAGCAATCTGGTCGAGGGCGGCGGCTTCATCCGGACCGACCCGACCCTTGACCGGCCCGATATCCAGCATGTGTTCGTGCCGGCCAAGCGCGGCACCGACGGCGCGTTGCTGGGCTGGGGACATGGCTACGGGCTGAATGCGGTGCTGCTGCGTCCGAAAAGCCGGGGCGAAGTACGGCTGGGCTCGGCCGACCCTGGCGCCGCGCCCGAAATCGATCCCCGGTTTTTTTCCGACCCGGAAGACCTGCCCGTGCTGCTGCGCGGGTTCAACGAAGTCCGGCGGTTGCTTGCGACGCCGGCATTCGAGCGCTATGGGGGAACCGAAATCTGGCCCGGCCCCGAATTTGACAGCGATGAGGCGCTTTCAGCCTGGATCCGCGAAAATGCCAGCACCATCTTTCATCCCGTCGGCACTTGCCGGATGGGTGGCGATGCCGCTTCGGTGGTTGATCCGGAATTGCGCGTGCGGGGTATTGAGTCCCTGCGCGTGGTCGATGCCTCGGTCATGCCGAATATCGTTGGCGGCAACACCAATGCGCCGACCATCATGATCGGCGAAAAAGCAGCCGATATGATCCGCCAGGACGCCTGACACAGTGTCTGATTTTCCGGCATTCGTGCATATCAACGAAGAAGGCCCGCGCGAGGGATTCCAGATCGAGCCGGGTCCGATCGCGACCGCCCGCAAGATCGAACTGATCGACGCGCTGTCGGCAACCGGCCTGACCCATATGCAGATCGTGTCGTTCGTCAACCCCAGGGCGGTGCCGGGCATGGCCGATGCCGAACAAGTCGTCGCGGGCATAACCCAGCGCACCGGCATCGCTTACACCGCGCTTTGGCTCAATGAACGGGGATTCGAGCGCGCCGTGGCCACGGGAAGGCTCCATAACAGGGGCTCAATCTCGCTGTGCGCGTCCGATCCGTTCCTGATGCGCAATCAGAACCGGACGCCGGAACAGCAGCTTGCCGGCCAGCACCGGATTGTCGAAATGTACAAGGTGCAGGGAATTCCGGTGGAGCGGGGCGGGATCATGGCTGCGTTCGGCTGTAATTTCGCGGGCGATGTGCCGGCTGAACGCGTGGTCTCGCTGGTCGGGCAATTGCTCGACATTGCCGCGGAACATGATGTGACGCTCACCACGGTTGGGTTGTCGGACACCATGGCCTGGGCGACGCCGCTATCCATCAAGCGCGTGGCCGGCGCGATCCGCGACACATATCCGGAACTCGATCTATCGCTGCATCTGCACGACACCAGGGGCATGGGAATCGCCAACGCCCAGGCCGGTCTTGAAATGGGCGTCGCGCGCTATGATTCTTGCGTCGGCGGGCTGGGCGGGTGTCCGTTCGCCGGTCATGCCGGGGCGGCGGGCAATGTGTGCACGGAAGATCTCGTGTTCATGTGCCAGGAAATGGGGATCGACACCGGGCTCGATCTGGAAGCCCTGATCGATTGCGCCAATCTCGCCCAGGATATCGTCGGTCATGCGTTGCCCGGTTCGGTGATGAAAGGCGGTAGTCTACGTCGGCTGCGCGACAAGATTTCTTCCGGAAGCGGTCACATTGGTTGAACTTGAGATACCGGCCCCGCGCCAGACCTTCGATGCGGTGATGGATGACGGCGCGATTATCCGGATCCGCGCTCACGGCGAAAATCATGGGATGCGCATCGTGGTGAGCCATGGCAACGGCTTCGCCGCCAACGCTTATTTCCCGTTCTGGCGCTTGCTGCTCGACCGCTTTGAAGTGGTGCTGTTTGATTTGCGAAATTACGGAGAAAACCCGCTGCATGGTCCTCAAGGGCATAATTATCCCCGGATAATCGCTGATCTTGACCAGATTCGAGATGCAATCACCAAAAACTTCGGAGAAAAACCCAGTTTCGGGGCATTTCACTCCCTTTCCGGGCGATCAAACCTGAAATATGCCGTCGATCATGGGTGTTTGTGGGATGGAATGCTGCTGTTCGATCCGCCCTTCTCACCACCCGAAGGCCATCCGCTTCACAATACTGCCTTGGAAGACGC
Organism: uncultured Rhodospirillaceae bacterium; assembly: GCA_937916005.1. Lineage (GTDB taxonomy): Bacteria > Pseudomonadota > Alphaproteobacteria > MPNO01 > MPNO01 > CALGIA01. The sequence continues at coordinate 3,417 of CALGIA010000224.1, read as the reverse complement.
CCGGTTTCTGGCCCGTACCGGGAGCGTTCGGCGCGAACATTTCGCCGATCCTGCCCAACTCGCAACGGTCTTTTCCCGCTCCCCTGGATTGCCCAACTGGATTGACGGCGCCTATGACCTGGCCGCGCGTTCCGTGCTGCGCCGGGACGAAGCGGCGGATGACTGGGTATTGTGCTGCCCCGCCGCGCTGGAATCGTCGATCTATTGCGGAACGATGCAATATGGCGTCTGGCCCACCGCCCGGGCTTTCGACCGCCCGGTCAAGCTGATCTGCGCCGACCCGACCCTGGACGATGCCGGGGGTCCCGCGCTTTGCGGACAGGCGTTGCATGAAGAGACGGGTATTGATTATGAGTTCGTTCCGGGAACCCATCATTTTCTCCAGATGGAACAGCCCGAGGCGTGCGCCCGGATCGTGACCGATTTTATATCCAACATAGCCAGATAGAGAGACCTGACGTGACCGAGCTTACCGTTCCGAAACCCCATCAAAGTGTCGATCTCACCATGGAAGACGGCGCCATCATAAGGGTGCGCCGCCACGGCAACCCGGACGGCCCGCGCCTGGTCCTGGCCCACGGCAATGGGTTTGCCATCGACGCCTATGCGCCGTTCTGGGGGTTGCTGACGGACCGCTTCGATGTGGTGGTCCATGATCAGCGCAATCATGGCCAGAACCCGCGCCACGATGATTTGTCCCATCACGATCTGGATTATTTTGTCTCCGACATGGAAGAGATCATCCAGGGCGTGCGCCGCGAATGGGGCGAAAAAACCACCGTGGGCGTGTTTCATTCAATCTCGGCCATCACGGCGATCCGCCATGCCCTGGAAGGGGGCACGGCCTGGGATGTGCTGGCGCTGTTCGACCCGCCATTGATCCCGGCCCCGGGGGACGATCTGCATGACATGGCCTACGGGTTCGAGACCGGGCTGGTCAAATGGGCGGCCGCGCGGCCCGACCGTTTCCCTAGCCCCGAAGCGCTCGGCGGCGGGTTCGCCAAATCGCGGAGTTTGCGCCGCTGGGTCGATGGCGAGCACATGCTGATGGCGCGGTCTATTTTGCGCGAGGACAAAGAAGCCGGGGATTGGGAGCTTTGCTGCCCGCGAGAAGGGGAATCGCAGGTCTATCTCAGCAACTCAAAACTGGATCTCTGCGGACGTCTCGGCGAGTTGAAAGGAAAATTCAAATTCATCTGCTCCGATCCGGAGGAAGAAGATTCGCTGTCGCCCGGCCACGTGAACCGCGCCATGCACGCCCGCTATGGGCATCCTTATGAAGTGATCCCCGGCACCAGCCATTTATTGCAGGTGGAAAAGCCCGCCGAATGCGCCACCGCCCTGGTCGCGTTTCTGAACGAGTGCGGAGTTATTCCACCGGCCACTTGAGCTTGACGATTTTTTTCATGTCCAAGCGTCCGGCGATGCGTTCCGCGGTCTGTTTGACGTCGGACAGGATTTCCGCCTCGTCCATATGGGTCAAATGCCCGTCGCGCACCACCTGGTCGCCGCCCACGAAAACATGGGCGATGGAATTGCCGTTGGCCGCATAGACCAGGTTCGAGACCGGATTATACAGCGGCTGCCATTCCGGGAACGACGTATCGAACAGTACCAGATCGGCTTCCTTGCCGATTTCCACGCTGCCGATGAGATGGTCGAGCCCCGCGCCACGCGCGCCGTTGATGGTGGCCATTTCCACCACGTGTTCCGGCGGCATCACGCGCGGGTTCATGCGCGCTTCCTTGTACCCGCCGGCCACCAGCATCATTTCCTGCGACATGTCGGTAATGCCGGAACATGCATGGTCCGACCCGATGGATACATTGACGCCCAGCGCCATCAGTTCGGGCAGCTTGCCCATGATGAAATTACCATAGCCGTTATGCATGCTGGACGACGGCGCGGCCACCAGAGTCGGCTTGCGCTCGGCGATGATCGCGACCTCGTGGGGTTCCAGCCAGCCGGAATGGACCAGCAGCATGCGTTCATCCAGCACGCCGAGCTTTTCCAGCCGTTCGATCTCCGGCACGCCGAAGCCCGACAGGCAACCGTCATGGGTCGAATATGAAAAACACGCATGGGTCTGCAGCATGGTGTTGTGGCTGTTGGCCAATTCCTTGAGCCCCGTGATCAACGCGTCGGACGCGTTGTTCAGGCCGCGGAATGAGGCGCTGACCGTGATCCGTCCGTCATGGGCGCCGTCATATTCCTTCAACAGCGCCGCCGTGGCCTCCAGGCAGCTATCTGTGCTCTCTATCATGGCTTCCGGCAGCAGCCCCATGACCGATTTGGTCAAATCGAAGGACGACCGGGACAGCACCATGCGCCCGCCGCCCTTGCCAATGGCTTCGACCGTGGCCGCCGGGTGGTAATTGCCCGGATCGACGAAACAGGTCACCCCGTGGCGCAGCATTTCCATGGCCGTCAGGCAGGACGACACATAGACATCGTCCCGCGTCATGGCGCCCTCATAGGGGTACATGTGATCGAACAGGAACGACTGGGCGTTGGCCTCATCGGCCAGCCCGCGCGCCATCTGGAACGATGAATGCAGATGGTTGTCGACGAATCCCGGCGTGCCCACCATGCCGGCCCCGTTGGCCATGTTGTCGGATCGCCAGGAGGCGGTGATTTCGGCGGTCTTGCCGATGGCCGCGAATTTTCCGTCAACCACGGCGATCGCCGCGTCGCGAATGATGCGCCGCGTTTTATCGACGGTGATCAGCCAGTCGATCCCGGTAACCAGAAGATCCGCATTGCGGGGAGTGCCGTTCATGTCGCGCCTCATCGTCTGGAAAATTTCGCCGGATCATAATCATCCCGGCCCGGCCACGCCATGGTCAAAGGCGATTTTTTTTTGGCTTAAAATCGCCTTTCGCTCCGCATCACCCACGCGCTATAATTTGGCGCCAAACCGGTATCATCAGAGCGGGAGAACGATCATGAGCTATGAGCTGAAGGACTTTTGCGACGAGACCCGAACGATTCTGAAATCCGATCAGGGCGATGCGGGGCGCGAAAAAATCCGCCAGAATCTCGGTAAGCTGCTGGCCAACAAGGAATTCGTCGACGCCAATTGCGGCCCGGATGCGGAACGCGGCATCCACCCGCTCTATCATGACGACGAAACCGATTTTCACGTCCTGGCCCATATCTATGAAAAAGGCACCCAGTCGCCGCCCCATGATCATGGCAGTTCCTGGGCGGTCTACGGCCAGGCGCTGGGCCATACGGACATGACGGTCTGGGCGCGCAAGGATGACGGGTCCGTCGACGGCCATGCGGAAGTCGAACCGGTAAAGGAATTCCGCCTCAATGTGGGCGATGTGGGCGTGTTTCACCCGGGCATGATCCACTCGATCAACTTTCCCGACGGCGCGCGCTTCGTCCGCGTCACCGGCACCGACCTCAACA
>CALGIA010000223.1 GCA_937916005.1 uncultured Rhodospirillaceae bacterium | reverse complement strand
CGATCCCGGCCAGCAGCAGGGCTTCATCGCCGACCGCCGCCGCATCATGGTGCGACCGGTTCACCCTGACGGGACCGGTGAGTTTGCCGCCGTAGCCCCGGGTCAGAAAATGCGGCCTTAACCCGCCCGCGATCAGGATTTCGGCCAGCGCCATGGCGACCGGGGTCTTGCCCGTGCCGCCGGCCACCATATTGCCGACGCAGATGACCGGGACCGGTGCCCGATAGGGCCGTGTCAGGCATCGTCTGATCCGGCCCGCAACATCGTACGCCCATCCAAACGGCGTCAGAAGCTTTGCCGCCGGGCCATCCTTTTGCCAGAATTCGGGCCTACGCATGGGGAAGGAGCCGCAAATATGGCGTGAGCTCGATCACGATGTCGTCCAGAATGCCCTGCTTGGCCGATGCTACCGCGCGGGCCGCGGAAATCCGCTGTCGGCGCAGTTCGTCATCATCAATCAGCCGGGCGAGCTCATGGGCAATCTGTTCGGCGTCCCGCACGGTAACAGTGGCGTCGACGGCGGACATTTCCTCGGTGATCGCCAGGAAATTCGCCATGTGCGGTCCGTGGATCACCGGACACCCGAGATGGGCGGCTTCCAGCAGGTTCTGTCCGCCATGGGGGACCAGTGATCCGCCGATGAAGGCGGCGCGGGTCAGGCGGAAATAGAGCCCCAATTCACCCATCGAATCCGCAATGTAGATGTCCGTGCCGGGCGTTGGGCTTTCGTTGGCCGAGCCCAGCCCCACGCGCAACCCGGCCTCCCGCAATTCAGCCGCGATGTCCGCGCCGCGCGCCGGGTGACGGGGCACGATGATGGCGATCGCATCGGGGTGGCTTTTGCGCAAAATGTTATGGGCCGCCGCGATGATGGCTTCTTCGCCGGGGTGGGTGCTGACGGCAAGCCATGCCGGCCGGTCGCCGATCATTTCCCTGATCTTGCCGAGCGCGGCTTCATCGGCGGGCAAGGGCAATGCGGAGAATTTCAGGTTTCCCAGGCATTTGACCTGTTTCGCGCCGAGCCGGCGCAGCCGGTCCGCATCCACATCGGTTTGCGCCAGGCAGAGATCGAAATTCCCCAGCAGACGCCGAATGATCCAGCGCGCGCGGCGCCATTGTCCGAACGAACGCTCCGATATCCGGGCGTTGATCAGAACGGCCGGTATTTTTCTGTCGCCGATACTGGTCAGAAGATTGGGCCAGAATTCGGACTCCACCCACAGCACGGCATCGGGCCGCCAATGGTCAAGGAACCGCCGGACCCAGGCGATCCGATCGAGCGGAACATATTGGTGAATAACCTTTGCCGGGGCGCGTTCGGCCAGCAGTTTCGCCGAGGTGACGGTTCCCGTCGTCATGAGAATGTTGAGGGTCGGGTTTTCCGACACCAGGCGCTCAATCAGCGAGAGCATGGACAGCGCTTCGCCCACGCTGGCGCCGTGTATCCAGATCACCTGTCCGTCCGGGCGCGCAATTGACGCCTCGCCATATCTTTCATTAATCCGTGCGGGATCTTCCCTGCCGCGCGCCGCCCGGCCGGAAAGATAGCGCCGGATCAGGGGAGCTGCCGCCATGGTGACCGCTCGGTAGAGCGCCAAACTCATTTGGCTGTTTCCGCTGGTTCGATGGGCGCGTGACCAAAGCGGGCATCAAGCGTCGTCGTCAATTCATTGAGCGAGTCCTCGAGCTGCTTTCTGGTGGCTTCAATATCCAGCTCGCTGCCGCTTTGGGGCGGCGGGATCAGCTCGCCGACCCGTATCACGCCGCGGGTGAAGGGGAGCGCCAGGACAAACCGGTCCCAGCTTCCCAAGACCCGGCGTCGGGACACCGCGTAGCTTGTCGGCAGGATCGGCGCATTGGCGAGCCGAGCGACCTGGACCACCCCGACGCTGGCGCGCATGCGCGGGCCGCGCGGACCATCCGGGGTGACGCCGATATATTCTCCGCTCTTCAGGGCACGCAACAGCTCGCGCAGCGCTTTGCCGCCGCCGCTTGATGTGGAGCCCTCGATGGTCCCGACTCCGAAATGGCGCAGCGCGCGGGCGATCACCCGGCCATCCCGATGCCTCGAAATCAGGATGCTTATCTTCGAGTTCCAGCGCCAGGCGGGCGGAAACATCAACAGCCTGCCATGCCAGAAACAGATAATGAACGGCTTGCCGTTCTTGACCAGCCCATCGAGAGTTTCGGTGTTTTCCACTTCCCAGCTTCCGGTAACCCAGACCAGGCGGATATAGGTCGCCGCGCACCAGCATATGACCGCCTGGATGGTCGTGTTTTCCAGTAGCCGTCGGGCCGACGCCATGGCTCAGGCCCCGGTCTGTTGAACGGGTGTTTGCTGAATGGTCGCCTGCTGGACGGATGTTTGCTGAACGGGCGGATTGGTGAACTGGAGCGAATAAAGCCGCGCATAGGCGCCGTTTTGCGCCAATAGTTCTTCATGATTGCCGGCTTCGATGATCCGGCCTGCTTCCATGACGCAGATGCGGTCGGCGTCTGTCACCGTCGACAGGCGGTGGGCGATCACCAGTGTGGTGCGGCCCTTCTTGAGCCGGTTCAGCGCGGCCTGCACATGGCGTTCGGATTCCGTGTCGAGCGCCGATGTCGCCTCGTCGAGCAGCAGGATCGGGGCGTCCTTCAGCATGGCGCGCGCGATGGCGAGGCGTTGGCGTTGTCCGCCGGACAAATTGAGGCCACGCCCGCCCACATGGGTATCATAGCCATCGGGCAATGCGCGGATGAAATCATCGGCGCCAGCGTTCCTTGCCGCCTCGACAATTTCGGGTTCCGTTGCCGACGGACGTCCGTAGGCGATATTGGCGCGAACCGTATCGTCGAACAGGGTGATCTCCTGGCTGACCAGGGCGATATTCGCGCGCAGGCTTTCCAGGGTGACGTCGCGAAGGTCGACGCCGTCGATCCGGATTTCCCCCTCTCCCACGTCATAGAATCGGGGGATCAGATTCATGATTGTGGTTTTGCCCGCCCCGGACGGCCCGACAAGGGCGACGGTTTCACCCGCCGCAATGTTGAGCGTGATGGCTTCAAGGGCTGCGATTTTGTCATTGTAGCGGAAGCTCACCCCGTCAAAGGCGATGGCGCCATCGGTTACGTCCAGCGTGCGCGCATCGGGGCGTTCCGTGATTTCGGGTTCGATATCGAGCATCAGGAACACCCGTTGCGCGGCGGCCAGGCCTTCCTGCAGATTGGAATTCAGATTGGCGATGTTCTTGAGCGGCTGGTAGGCCAGCAGCATTGCCGTGATGAAGGAAAAAAACGTGCCCGTGGTGGTGGTGCCCTGGATCACCTGGTTGCCGCCGTAGAGGATGATAACGGCCACCGCGATGCCGCCCAGACTTTCCATGACCGGCCGGCTGATGGAGCGGACTTTCGCCGCCTTGTACAGCAGCTGGAAAACGCCTTCCACGATCTGGTCGACCCGGCGGGTCTCGTATTCCTCCATGCCATAGGCCTTGACCACCCGCGAGCCCTGAAAGGTTTCATCCAGCAGGGTGGTCAGTTCGGCCACCTGGCTCTGGGTGTCGGCGGATACGCGCCGCATGCGTTTGCCGATGCGCACGATCGGCCAGATCGCCAGCGGGAAAACCACGAAGGCGATGAAGGCCAGTGTAAAATTCTGGTAGAACATCAGCGCCACCAGAAAGCTCAGCATCATCGTATCTTTGATCAGCCCGGTCAGGGATCTGACCACCGTATGGCGCAAAAGATTGGCGTCATTGGTAAAGCGGGAAATCAGCCGGCCCGTCGGGTTGCGGCTGAAAAAGGCCAGATCGGCTCCGATGATCCGGTTGAACATGTTGACCTGCAGATCGGCGACCATGCGCTGGCCGACATATTCCATCTGCACCGCTTCAATGTAGCCGGCCGCGCCCTTGATGAGCGCCAGCGTCAGCACCGCTCCGGGAATCCAGTACAGCAGGGCCGCGTTTTTTGCCGCGAATACTTCATCAAGCACGGGCTTGACCAGCCACGCATTGGCCGCGGTAACGCCGGCGACGATCGCCATGCAGATGATGGCGATGACCAGCCGGGAAAGATGTGGGCGAACGCGCTCCTTCACCAGCCGTCGCACCAGTACGGCGCTCGGTAGATGTTGCAGTTCGGCTTCGGTGGTGTCCCCGGCGGACAGTGTCAGACTTGCCTCCCGCATTGTCAGCCGGTGATAAATAGCACGGGCGTCAGAGTCCCGCCACGGTCATGCCGTCGATACGGAGGGTCGGCGCGTCAACGCCGAATTTGAATTCCAGGTCATCGGCCGGAATGAGATGCAGGAACATGTCCTTCAGGTTCCCCGCGACGGTGATTTCGGTGACCGGATATGTCAGCTCGCCGTTTTC
>CALGIA010000222.1 GCA_937916005.1 uncultured Rhodospirillaceae bacterium | reverse complement strand
TGGCCCTGGATGACATCCGCCGTCACCGCATAGCCGGCGGCTTCAAGTTTCGCCTGCGCTTCGTTGAGCCCTTTTCGGGTTTCTTCCGTCTCCGGGCCGACCGTCAGAAGGCGGCACTGCAAACCGGAAAACAGGATGTTCCGGGCGACCTGGTCAACGGCCTTCATGCTGCTGACGCCGCCGTCATAGGCGATCAGAAACCGGTTGATGGGTTTGAACTCGCGGGATGCGACGAACACCGGCTTCCGGCAGGTCCGGCTGATGCGTTCGAGATTGGACCCCAGATGGAGCTTTGCGAAATCGGCGGCTTCGCCCCGCTTGCCGATCACCACGAAATCGGCTTCGGCCTCCAGTTCGGAGATCGCCTCCACCAGATCGCCTGTTCTGAGCCGGGTTGAGACGGCGTCGATTCCGGCGGCCTCGATAGCCAGCCTGGCGTCTTCCAGAATCGCACGCCCGCGTTTCTGCGCGAGCTTGGCTGTCTGCATGTCCAGCTCACTCAGTTCCTCCAGCAGCGATGTGCGGGCGCCGAGAGCGATGTTTCCGCTCAGATTGGCCGCGTCGCTTGCCGTTTGGCGGCGTCCGAGGACGTGGGATATTTCGATCGCCGAACCGGTTTTCCGCGCGATCCAGGCGGCATGATCACAGACGCTTCGCGAATAGATGGAGCCGTCGACGAGTGCGATGATTTTTGTCATTGTCTGTTCTTAGAGCCTTTCATGATCAAATGGAAACATTTGACCGGGATTATTCCGCCCCGTGGTTAGGCGCGCTTCGCCGGGCGATGCGGTGCATCGGGCAAAAGCCGCAACGCACCCGAGACGCCGATTGGCCACCATCAAATGGTTCAATTTGATCATGAAAGGCTCTAATGCCCCATGAGCCGTTCGAGCGCCCCGGGCTTGTCGTGGATCGCAAGCTTGTCGACGATGGTCTCGCTGGCCTTGTTGATGCCCATGATATTGACTTCCGCGCCCTCGCGGCGGAATTTCAGGACCACCTTGTCGAGCGCGTCGACGGCCGTGATGTCCCAGATATGGGCGTGGCTCACGTCGATCGTCACGTTTTCCAGGACTTCCCGAAAATCAAAAGCGGCGGCGAAGGATTCCGCCGATGCGAAGAATATCTGGCCCTCAACCACATAGGTCCGGGCCGTGCCGTCCGCCGACAACGTGGATGTGACGCGGAAAATCTGCGCGATTTTGCCGGCGAAAAAGATCCCCGACAGAAGCACGCCGACCAGTACGCCGACCGCCAGATTGTGGGTGATCACAACGCAGAACACGGTCGCGAGCATCACGGCCGACGAACTGTGCGGATGACCCTTGAGGTTCTTGATGGACCGCCAGCTGAAGGTTCCGATCGACACCATGATCATGATGGCGACCAGCGCCGCCATGGGAATTTTTTCCACCCATTCTCCCAGGACGACGATCATGAACAGCAGAAATATCCCGGCGCAGAAGGTGGATAACCGTCCGCGTCCGCCGGATTTCACGTTGATGATCGACTGGCCGATCATGGCGCAGCCCGCCATGCCGCCGATAAATCCGGTCAGGGTGTTGGCGATGCCCTGGCCGATGCATTCCTGGCTCTTGTCGCTGGAGGTGTCGGTCAATTCGTCGATGATCGAGGCGGTCAACAGGGATTCCAGCAATCCGACCGCCGCGACGGCCGCCGAATAGGGCAGGATGATCAACAGCGTTTCCAGGGTCAGCGGGATATCGGGGAGCAGGAAAATGGGCAGCGTCGCGGGCAGTTCGCCCAGATCGCCGACGGTGCGCAGATCGAACCCGAAAATCATGGCCGCCGCCGTCAGGACAATGATGCAGACCAGCGGAGACGGAATGGATTTCGTGACAAATGGGAACAGATAGATGATGGCCAGGCCGGCGGCGACCATCACATAGGTCAAGTAGGGCACGCCGATCAGTTCGGGCAGCTGCGCCATGAAAATCAGGATCGCCAGCGCGTTGACAAAACCCGTCAACACGGACCGCGACACAAAACGCATGATGGAGCCGAGCCGCAGGAAACCGGCGGCAATCTGCAGCAAGCCGGCCAGAACCGTGGTCGCCAGAAGATATTGCAGCCCGTAATCCTTCACCAGGGTCACCATCAGCACGGCGGTCGCCGCCGTGGCGGCTGAAATCATCCCGGGCCTGCCGCCGGTGATCGCAACCACGACGGCGATGGAGAATGACGCGAAGAGGCCGACCTTGGGATCGACCCCGGCAATGATCGAAAAGGCGATGGCCTCGGGGATGAGAGCCAGGGCGACGACCAGCCCGGCAAGAACATCGCCGCGAAGGTTCCCGATCCATTGATCGCGATAGGCAAGAAGTGAATTCAAGGATCTATCCAGGTGATGGGCGCGGCGTCACGGATCGCATGATCCGTTCGGCGGCGTAGTTGGGTGTTGAAATTGATTTCCAGCGGGCAGGGTCCGCGAGAAATTACCCGCGCTTTGCTGATCCTGACCGGATGCGACGTTCATTTAGGTGCGCTTGTACCGTATTGCAAGAAAAGGGATGAATAATCCCACAATAACGCGGAGAGGGTGCGCCACGTTGGGATTTACTCCTTCGCCCCCGCTTTCGGCCCCTGGACGAAGCGCCATTCGTGGGCCAGGCCCATATAGAGCCCGACACACATGACCAGCAGAACCAGGGTGAAGGGCAGGCCGACGGTGATGGCGGCGGCTTGCAGGGCGCCCAGCGCATCTTTCCCGCCGCCGTAGAGCAGCGCGCCGGCGATGATGCCTTCCATGGACGCCCAGAAGATGCGTTGCGGCACCGGCGCGTCGAGCTTGCCGCCGGACGTGATGCTGTCGATCACCAGCGAGCCGGAATCCGACGAGGTGATGAAGAATATCAGCACCAGCGCGATGGCGAATATCGACGTGATGCCCGACAGGGGCAGGTTTTCCAGCATCTGGAACATGGCCAGCGATACCTCGCCGATGCCCTTGGCCAGCGCGCCGACTTCGTGCTGCGCCTGGTCCAGCGCCGAGCCGCCGAACGCGCCCATCCAGACCAGCGTGACCAGGGTCGGCACCAGCAGCACGGCGATGATGAATTCGCGCACCGTGCGGCCCTTAGAAATCCGTGCAATGAACATGCCCACGAACGGCGACCAGGATATCCACCACGCCCAGTAAAACACCGTCCAGCCATGGAAGAACTTGTCGTCTTCGCGGCCGACCCAGTTGCTGAGGGCGATGATGTTTTCCATATAGCTGGTTGCCGCCGTTCCGATCGCCGTGAAGATGGCCAATGTGGGCCCGACAATGATGACGAAAGCCAGCAGGATGGCGGCGAGCCCCATATTGATATTGCTGAGCAGCTTGACGCCGCCCTCAAGCCCGCGCACCACCGATATGATGGCGACGGATGTGACGCCGATGATGACGGCGGCCTGGGTCCCCATGCCGGGATCGATGCCGAACAGGAAATGAAGCCCGCCGGCCGCCTGGCGAGCGCCGAAGCCCAGCGAGGTGGCAAGCCCGAAGATGGTCGCCAGGACGGCAATGATGTCGATGCCATGGCCGAACCAGCCCCAGGTATGGCCCTTCATCAACGGATAGAACCCGGACCGGATGGTCAGCGGCAGGCCCTTGTTATAGGTGAAAAAAGCCAGCGACAGCCCGACCACCGCATAGATCGCCCACGGATGCAGGCCCCAGTGAAACATGGTCGCGCCCAGCGCCGCGTTGGCGCCGGCAGGTGTCCTGGCCACCGCGTTGAGCGGCGTGCCGTACCAGTTGGTGTAGTAGGCAGTCGGTTCGGCGACGCTCCAGAACATCAGCCCGATTCCCATGCCGGCGGCGAACAGCATGGCAAACCAGGACAGGGTGGAAAATTCCGGCCGGGCGTCGGCGCCGCCGATGCGGATATTGCGGACCGGCAGGAAGATCAGCGCCAGGCAGAACAGGACGAACACATTGCCGCCGACCATGAACAGCCAGTCGAAATAGGCGATAGACCAGGCTTTCGCGCCGGCGAAGACTTCCTTGGCCGGGCCGGGCGCCATCAATGTTCCCATGACGAAAATCAGGATCAGGATCGCCGCGAACCAGAACACCGGGTGGTGAATGTCCATCCCCCAGCGCCGCGT
>CALGIA010000221.1 GCA_937916005.1 uncultured Rhodospirillaceae bacterium | reverse complement strand
AGGGTGTCGCAGAGCTCGGGCGCGTCGTCGTAGATCGTGCGGTCGTTGTCGTCGTTCAACGACCCGGAATTTCACGCCAACGCGGCGCTCATTGAATAAGCAACGAACCCCGGACTCAGGCGTTGAAATCGAGACCCCAATCGCGGTAGCGCTCGGGATCGTCACCCCATTTTTCGCGCACCTTTACGAAAATAAACAGATGCACCTTGCAGCCGAGAAACTCCTGTATATCCACGATCGCCTCTTCGCGGATCGCCTTGATGCGCTCTCCGCCCTTGCCGAGAACAATGCCCTTCTGGCTGGCGCGCTCCACATAGATGGTTTGTTCGATCCGCACATCGCCGTTGCGGAACAGCTCCCAGCCCTCGGTCTCAACGGTGAGCGCATAGGGTAATTCCTGATGCAGCCGGAGATACAGTTTTTCCCGCGTGATCTCGGCAGCGTAAAGGCGGTCGTTCAGATCGGAAAGCTGGTCTTCGGGGAACAGCCAGGGGCCCACAGGAAGACGGGGCGCAAGCGCCGCGGCAAGGTCCTCCATACCATCCCCCTTGAGGGCGGAAATCATGAATATATCAGTGAAAAGACCGGTGGCGTCCAATTCGGACGCCAATCCGAGCAACTCTGTCCGCGGGATCAGATCGATCTTGTTAAGCGCCAGAACCGCCTTCCGGTTGGATTTTTTGAGCCCTTCCATGATGCGCCGGAAATCGCCGTCGAGCCCGCGCTTCACGTCAATCAGCAACACGGTGACATCGCCATCGGCCACGCCGCCCCATGCGGCGGCGACCATGGCGCGGTCGAGCCGTCTGCGAGGCTCGAAAATACCGGGGGTGTCCACATAGATCATCTGCACCGCGCCGCGCGCGGCAACACCCAGAATACGGCTCCGCGTGGTCTGCACCTTTGGCGTCACAATGGAAACTTTCGCGCCAACCAGATGATTGACCAGTGTCGATTTTCCGGCATTGGGCGCGCCGACGACAGCAATGTAGCCACAGCGCGATACAGCATCCACGCCGCTGGTCGCGGAGTCGGCGGTGGCGGGGGCTTCGATTTTCGGATCAGTCATCGCCGTCCCTGACCCGATCAAGAAATTTTCGCGCGGCGGCCCGTTCGGCGATGCGTTTGGAGCGACCCTGGGCAAGTTCCGGCTCAATGCCACGGACAAGAACCTCGACAGTGAATAACGGCAGATGGTCGGGCCCATCTGACAACACGGTCCGATATTCCGGCAACGGCATGCCGCGCGCCTGCACCCATTCCTGAAGTTCGGTCTTGGCATCCCGTGGCGGCGCCGCTGTCAGCAATGCGGTCCATTTTGACTCAACAACGGCACGCGCTGCTTCAAGCCCACCGTCGCGGTAGATCGCGCCGATGATCGCCTCCATGGCATCCTCCAAAATAGAAGCCGGCAGTTCCCCCGCGGAATTCACAACACCCGGCTGCACCCGGATATAGTCGCCAAGCGAAATTTCGCGCGCCACCCGAACCAGGGACTCATGACTGACCAGCGTGCCGTGACGGGGCGCAATATGGCCCTCGCTCTCAAGTGGAAAGCGGTCCAGCAACAGTCCGGCGATGAGCAGCCCTAGAACCCGGTCGCCCAAAAATTCGAGCCGTTCAAGAGAGGCCTGTCCGCCAAGATCGGACGCGCTGGCGTGGGTCAACGCTTCCACCAGTAGATCCCGGCGCGTAAAGTGATATCCGAGGGTGGTTTCAAGCGTTTGAAGTGGATCTTCAGTGGACTTATCCAACTTGCCCCCCTGTTCGACCACTCGGCCTATCGCGCAAACAGTCACTTGATAGCCTGTAAAAACCGATGGAAACGCATCGCGCCCGGCCAACGCCAGAATTCCCACCAACTTGCGCTGCCATTGGTCGAAAAGAATAGAATTTCAGCGCGGCCGACCAGATTTTCAAAGGGCACATAGCCAACGCCTGTCATGACCCGGCTGTCGAGAGAATTGTCCCGATTGTCGCCCATCGCAAAATAATGTCCCTTGGGAACCGTATACACGCCCGTATTATCGAGCTGGCCCTCATCGGTCTGTTCGATGATGTGGTGATTGCGCCCATTGGGCAATGTTTCGGTGAATTGGGCCGTACGGTTGATGCGGCCGTAGGAATCGGTAAACACGAAATCCTCGATGCGCTTTCGCTCGACCAGCTTCTCATTAATCCACAAACGGCCCTGGCGCATCTGGATACGATCTCCCGGCAGACCAATGATCCGCTTGATGTAATCCGTCGAATTATCGCTCGGCAATTTGAAGACCGCCACATCGCCCCGTTCCGGTTCGCTGGCCAGAATACGGCCGGGAATAATCGGCAGGCTCAACGGCAGGGAATGCCGGCTATAACCGAAAGAATATTTCGAAACGAACAGGTAATCACCGACCAGAAGGGTCGGGATCATGGATCCGGATGGGATGTTGAACGGTTCGAATGCAACAGTGCGCACGAACAACGCGATCAACACTGCATAAATGATGGTCTTGGCTGTATCCCAAAGACTTCCAGACTTATCAGGCAATATTAAGAACGCCCTTCAAATATTTGATATTATTGTATTTAACAAAAAAACACTCATGCTCATCCCGATCAAGCCAGCGACCGGGCGCGCTGTCAAGCAATTGTCCCATTATTTCGGGACTGCGGTGATAATCACGAAGGCTTCCGCCAGTGGCGGCTCGTCGGTCAGGGTCAGGTCGATCTGAACTTTCATGCCGGGCGGGGTCAGCTCTTCCAGCCGGGCCAGCGCGCCGCCGGTGAGCGCCATGGTCGGCTTTCCCGATGGCAGGTTGACCACACCCATGTCGCGCCAGAATACGCCGCGGCGAAACCCGGTGCCGAGGGCTTTTGAACACGCCTCCTTGGCCGCGAAACGTTTGGCGTAGCTTTCCGCCCGCGTTGCCCGGCGTTCCGATTTGGCGCGTTCGGTATCGGTAAATATCCGCAGGATGAAACGGTCGCCGAACCGGTCCAGGGTCTTTTCGATGCGGCTTATATCGATGAGATCACTGCCAATGCCCAGAATCATGGGGACAGCCTCGCACGATCCATCCGCGACCGCATTTCCCTGATCGCACCCTGCAAGCCGCCGAAGATCGCTTCGCCGATCAGAAAATGACCGATATTGAGTTCGACAATGGTTTCGATGCGGGCGATCGACCCGACGGTGTCAAAGTTCAACCCGTGCCCGGCATGACATTCCAGCCCTATGGACTCGGCATGGGCGGCGGCGGCAACGATGCGCATCAGCTGGGCGGCGCGTAATTCTCCCCTGGCGTCGCAATAGGCGCCGGTGTGAAGCTCGACAACCGGTGCGCCGAGCGCACGCGCGCAATCGAGTTGGGCCGGGTCCGGTTCAATAAACAACGACACCCTGATCCCCGCGGCATTTAACGCCTCGATACGGGGCCTGAGATGATCGCGCCCGCCGATCACATCGAGCCCGCCTTCGGTGGTGCGTTCTTCGCGTTTTTCGGGAACGAAACACGCCGCGTGGGGCAGATGGTCCAGCGCAATCGCCACCATTTCATCGGTCGCCGCCATTTCCAAATTGAGCGGAAGGTCTATCTCGTCGCACAGCCGGCGGATGTCGTCATCGATAATATGGCGCCGGTCCTCGCGCAGATGAGCGGTAATGCCGTCGGCCCCGGCCGCCGCCGCCTCACGGGCGGCGCGCACGGGATCGGGGTCAACGCCGCCACGGGCATTTCGGACCGTCGCGACATGATCAATATTTACACCGAGTCGAAGGGTTTGTGTCATGAACGATGCGCCTCAACCATAGGCCCGGTCAACCGAACTGACCGTCGGCGTCGCGCGTAACGCGGCGATGATATCGGTCAAATGCCCAGCGTCGGTGACTTCCACATCGATCACCAACTCAAAGAAATCCTCGGTCCGGTTGGTGATCTTGAGATTATTGATATTCCCGAGATGCTGGGCGATGACCGTGGTCAAACGGCCCAATGTGCCGCGTTCATTGGAGACGACCAGCGTGATACGGCCGACATGGGCATCATTTTCGCCCGGCCCCAGATCCCACCCCAAATCAAGCCAGCGTTCGGGGGTTTCAAGAAAGCTTTCCAATGTTTCACAATCGATGGTGTGTACCGTGGCGCCCTTGCCGGCCGTGACGATTCCCACGATGCGATCCCCCGGCAAGGGGTGGCAGCAATTGGCGTAATGAATCGCCATGCCCGGAATCAGCCCGCGGATGGGAATCTGCAGCCTCTCCACGCCCCCCTCAATGCCGGTCCGGACGCTCCGGGCGTGCAAGGGCACCACATTATTGTCTTCCGATGCGCCCTTCTTGCCCTTGATACGGCGGCTCGCGCGCGGCGCAACCTCCGCCATCACTTCGGCCCCGGTGATCAGGCCCTGCCCGACCCCCACATATAAATCTTCAACCGTCTTGACCTCAAACTGTTTAAGAACCCGCTCCAACACCGCCTTGGATGGTTTGTATCCGGCTTCACGGTATGATTTTTCGACGATGGCCTGTCCCAGCCTCAGGAATTCCTCGCGCTGGGCGCCGCGGATAAACCGGCGGATCCGCGTTCGCGCCTTGCCGGTAACGACCATCTGTTCCCATGCGGGCGCCGGCATACTCGTTTCCGACGTAAAGATTTCTATTTGATCGCCATTTTTAAGCTGGGTGCGCAGCGGCAAGGCCCGCCCGTTGATCTTCGCGCCGACGCAGGTGTCACCGACCTCGGAATGGACCGCATAGGCGAAATCAATCGGCGTCGACCCCGTGGGCAGGGCAATCAACTCGCCCTTCGGGGTGAAGCAGAACACCTGATCCTGGAACATTTCCAGCTT
>CALGIA010000220.1 GCA_937916005.1 uncultured Rhodospirillaceae bacterium | reverse complement strand
GCGACGGGGCCATAAGCCCACTTTTTCGGGAAGTTGGCGGAGTATAGGGATCGAAGGCGCCCTGTCAATCAAAATGGGGGCAAACAGGGAGGCAAATAGGGGCCCAAAATGAGGGAAAATAGGGAAAAACCTCAATCCCGGCGCTTGAACTTGGTCAGCCCGACGATAATGCCGCGCAGGGTCCTGACCTCCTGATCCGTCAGATTGTTGCGGGAGAATATATTGCGGATATTGCGCACCATATTGGGGCGTTTTTCCGGCGGCCGCAGAAATCCGCAGGCATCAAGCTCCTCTTCCAGATGCAGGTGGAAATTCAGCAGCTCTTCCTTGCTGGCCGGCCGCGCCCCCTTGCGCGTGACCTCGGTCAGATGATCAGCGGCCCCATCACCGGACTGAAACCATTCATAGCCCATCAACAGCACCGCCTGGGCGATATTGATCGAGGAATAGCCCGGATTGGTGGGCACGATCAGCAGGGAATCCGCGCGCGCCACCTGGTCGTTATCGAGGCCCGACCGTTCGCGCCCGAACAGCACGCCGCATCTCTCGCCCCGGGCGCAGACAGCGCGCAGCCGGGCCGCCGCGCCATGGGGCGTCTCGACCGGCTTGCCCATGTCGCGGACCCGCGCGGTGGTCGCCACCAGATAGGTCAAATCGGCGATTGCATCGTCGAAATTGTCAAAAATCGTGGCGTCGTGGAGGACGCTTTCCGCGCCGGACGACGTGTTGAGGGCCTGGTAATTGGGCCAGCCGTCGCGCGGATTGACGATGCGCATCTCGGTCAGGCCGAAATTCAGCATGGCGCGCGCCGCGGCCCCGATATTTTCGCCGAGCTGCGGTTCGACCAGCACGATGACCGGTTGCTGATATTCGATCCTGGTTTCGTCTGATTGCCGTGAGCGATCGGTTCCCGCCATCAGACCGCGGTGATCCCGTGGCGGAACAGCTTGAAGGTGATGGAATCATTGAGCGCGTTATAGGACGCATCGATCACGTTGGGCGACACGCCGACCGTGGTCCAGTCTTCTCCGCTGTCGTCGCCGCTTTCGATCATCACCCGGGTCACCGCTTCGGTGCCCGCATTGGGGGTCAGGATGCGCACCTTGTAATCGACCAGCCGCATGTCGGCGAGCTGTGGATAGACCGGCAGCAGAACCTTGCGGATGGCGTTGTCCAGCGCATTGACCGGCCCGTTGCCCTCGGCCACGGCCATATGGCGGTCACCGCCCACATCGACCTTTACGGTGGCCTCGGACAAGGTGATCAGCTCGCCGCGCGCATTCCAGCGCCGTTCGTCGAACACGCGGAAACTGGCGAGCTGGAAAAATTCCGGAACCTCGCCCAGGGCGCGCCGGGCCAGCAACTCAAAACTCGCCTCGGCCCCGTCATAGGCATAGCCGTCGAATTCGCGCCGCTTCACCTCGTCCAGCAGACGGGGAATCTTGGGGTTTTTGGCGTCGATCTCCAGCCCGATCTCGCGGAACCGGGCCAGGATATTGGACCGGCCGGATTGGTCGGACACCAGAATATTTCGCACATTGCCGACCAGCGCCGGATCGATATGTTCATAGGTGGACGGATCTTTTTCCACCGCCGACACATGCAGCCCGCCTTTGTGGGCAAATGCCGATTCCCCCACATAGGGTGCATTGCGCGCCGGGATCCGGTTGAGCCGTTCGTCGAGCAGATGGGAAATATGGGTCAGCTGGGTCAGCCCGTCGGCGTCGAGCCCGGTCTCGTAATCCATCTTGAGCATCAGGCTGGGGATCAGGGACACCAGATTGGCGTTGCCGCAGCGTTCCCCCAACCCGTTCAGGGTGCCCTGGACCTGGCGCGCGCCGGCGCGCACCGCGGCCAGGGAATTGGCGACCGCGTTGTCCGTATCGTTATGGCAGTGAATGCCCAGAGAATGTCCCGGCACATGCTGGATCACCGCGCCGACGATGCGTTCAACTTCATCGGGCAGGGTGCCGCCATTGGTGTCGCACAGCACGATCCAGCGCGCACCCGCCTTGTAAGCCGCCGTGATGCAGTCGATGGCGTATTCCGGGTTGGCCTTGTAGCCGTCGAAAAAATGTTCCGCGTCGAACATGGTCTCACGCCCGGCGGCCTTCAGATATTCGATGGATTCGGCGATCATGTGGATGTTTTCCTGCCGCTCGATCCCCAGCGCCACATCCACATGATAATCCCAGGTCTTGCCCACCATGCAGATGGTTCCCGCCTTGGCGTTCAGCATGTCCGCCAGGCCGGGATCGTTTTCCGCGCTGCGCCCGGGCCGCCGCGTCATGCCGAAGGCGGTAAATTTCGCGTTCTCCAACACGGGCGGATCGGCGAAGAATGCATCGTCTGTCGGGTTCGCCCCCGGCCAGCCGCCTTCCACATAATCGATCCCGATACGGTCCAGCGCCCGGGCGATGGCGATCTTGTCGGCCACCCCGAAATCAACCCCCTGGGTCTGCGCCCCATCGCGCAGGGTGGAATCGAACAGATAGACGCGCTTGTCAGACATCGCGTGAGCCTATATATGATTTCGTACGGTATTGTACGAAAAATTCTTGTAATTCAAACATTATTGTGCGAATTTTGCATCCATGAATGGTGCCGAGTTCATCAGAAAAGCAAGGCGGCTTGCTCGAAGCAGCGGCATGGAAATCCGCTTCGTGACCCACCGGGGCAAAGGCAGCCACGGCACCCTTTATCTGGGTGACAGACACACCATCGTGAAGGATCGGAAAAAGGAACTGGGCAAGGGGCTGCTGGCCCAGATGCTGTCCGACCTCGGCATTGCGCCCAATGATTTTTGAGGCAGAGACATGACTGAACGATATGCATACCGGGTTGATCTTGTGACCGACGAAGACGGCCGCGTGATGGCCCGCTTTCCTGATTTGCCGGGGGCGTCCACCGATGGCGCCGACCGCGCCGACGCATTGATCGAGGCCGCGGATTGTCTTGAAGAAGCGATTGCGGGATGCATGGAACGACGGGAAGACATTCCACCGCCGTCCCTGTCCCAGGGCTATCCGCTGGTATCGCCCGGCGCGTTGATCAGCGCCAAGGCCGCGCTTTACACCGCCATGCGCGCACAAAAGATGTCCAACTCGGCGCTGGCCCGTTCGCTGGGATGCGCCGAAGGTGAAATCCGCCGCATGCTCGACCCGCGCCACGCCACCAAGATCACCCGGCTGGAAACCGCGCTGGCCGCGCTGGGCAAACGGCTGGTGGTGGAAGTGCTGGCGGAGTAGGACGCACATTATTCCCGCCTCCAGTCTGTGGTGCCGTCGGGACGGTCTTCGAGCACGATGCCCTGTTCGGCGAGTTCATCGCGGATGCGGTCGGACTCGGCAAAGTTCTTTTCGGCGCGCGCCTTGTTTCTTTGTTCGATCAGCTTCAGCACTTCACTGAATTCATCAACAGTGATGGACGGCTCCATCCAGGAGGTCATCTCACGCCGACGCCCTTCCTTCCATTCTTCTGGATCCTTATTCAGGATTCCTAAAATTTTCCCGCAAGCGAGCAATTCAGATTTGAGTTTTGACTTTTCACGGGAAGAACTGATCCCATTAAAATTATCAGTCATAGAGCGCATCACTGATATTGCCAGAGGGGTATTCAGGTCGTCCTCTAATGCCGCAATGAATTTTTCCGGGGGATCAATCCCCTCCATAAGCGGCTCGCTCTGGAACCGCTCCAGAACCAGGTAACATCTGTTCAGAGTTTTCACGGCGTCCCGCATTTTTGCTTCTGTCCAGTCGAGAGGTTTTCGATAGTGCGTGGTAAGCAAGGCCAAACGTATTGCCTCGCCCTTCCCCTCCGCCTTTTTTAGCAAATCACGGACGGTGAAGAAATTGCCGAGAGACTTGGACATCTTGTCCCCATCGACGGTCAAATAGCCGTTATGGACCCAGTAATTGACGAATTGATGGTCGTCATGGGAACAGACCGACTGGGCGATTTCGTTTTCGTGGTGGGGGAAGATCAGATCGAGCCCGCCGCCATGGATATCGAAATGGGGGCCGAGATGTTTTTCGCTCATGGCGGAACATTCCAGATGCCAGCCGGGGCGGCCCCGCCCCCAGGGTGAATCCCAGCCGGGCTGGTCGTCGGTGGACGGTTTCCACAGCACGAAATCAGCGGCGTCTTTCTTGTAGGGCGCGATTTCGACCCGCGCGCCGGCGATCAGCTCATCCCGCGAATGGCGCGACAATTGGCCGTAATCGTCCATTGAAGCGACCGCGAACAGCACATGGCCTTCCGCCGCATAGGCATGGCCGCCGGCCACCAGCTTTTCCATCAGGGCGATCATTTCCGGAATATGGTCCGTGGCGCGCGGTTCCAGATCGGGCGGCAACGCGCCCAGCGCGGCCATGTCGTCCTGAAATATTTTCGCAAAGCGCGTGGTGATATCGCCGATGTCATCGCCGCTATCCCCGGCGGCGGCGATGATCTTGTCGTCCACATCGGTGATGTTGCGGACATATTTCACGCAGTCCGCGCCATATTCGTGGCGCAGCAGCCGAAACAGCACGTCGAACACCACCACGGGCCGCGCATTGCCGATATGAGCGTAGTCATAGACCGTCGGCCCGCACACATACATGCGCACGTTTTTCGGGTCGATCGGGACGAATATCTGTTTCGCCCGCTTCAGCGTGTTGTAGAGCGTCAGCGCCACGGGAATCTCCGGGGTTCGGGTTGGGTGACAGGTAGCAAATTCCGGGCTGCTGTGAAAGGGCCGAGAACCGCATGACACGGCCATCCCATCCGGCTTCCACGATCCTGATGGGGGCGGCTCGTGAAAAAGCGACGATGAACCCCATGCCCACCGGG
>CALGIA010000219.1 GCA_937916005.1 uncultured Rhodospirillaceae bacterium | reverse complement strand
CGCGGTGGCCGGTTTCAGTCCTGAAGATTTGGATATCGAGGCCAAGGACGGAACGTTGGTCGTCAAGGGCCGCGTCAAGGCCGAGACCGAGACCAATGATGTGAAATATCTGCATCGCGGCATCGCGGGACGGGCTTTCGAGCGCCGGTTCCAGCTGGCCGACCATGTGGAGGTCCGCGACGCGGATCTGGTGAACGGCATGCTGTTGATCGATCTGGTCCGTGAAGTGCCCGAAGCGATGAAGCCGCGCCAGATTCACATCAAATCGGCGGGTGCCGGCATCGAGCACCAACCGGCCGCCTAACTGTCGCCACAATCCAACCTGATGATCGGGGTCCGGACGGTGAAAACTGTCCGGGCCCCTGCTCGTTAGTTCCTGGAAAAACCGCCTGCAAATTAAATTTGCCCAATTGCCGCCCTAATCCACCCTGCCCCCCCTTGACAATAACCCTCTGTATCTCCAAACCTTTCGAGCATTCCATAATGAGACATCCGGGCCGAACAGGATCAGGGCTATAATTGGTCGGAAAAGCCCGAAGCAAAATGCTGGGTAGAGGCAAAAAATTGGGAAAAGGAATTCGAATATGAGCCAGATGCTGGATATCCAGCGCCTGACCAAGCGTTTCGGTCCGTTTACAGCCGTCGACGACGTGAGTTTTTCCGTCGATCGGGGCGAAGTTTTAGGGTTTTTAGGACCCAACGGCGCTGGCAAGACGACGGCCATGCGGATGATAACGGGATTCCTGCCGCCCAGTTTTGGGACGGCGGTGGTCTGCGGGTTCGATGTCACCAAATCGCCAATCGAGGTCAAGCGACGCATCGGCTACGTGCCCGAGGGCGCGCCGCTTTATGAAGAAATGACGCCGGAGGGCCTGCTCCGCTTCGTCGCCGAAATCCGCGGGCTGGCGGGCAAGGAGCGCGACGACGCGGTGGCGCGCGCGGCGGAACGGATCAATCTTCACGAGGTATTCCAGCAACCCATCGGCACGTTGTCGAAAGGGTACAAACGCCGGGTGGCGGTGGCCCAGGCCATTCTCCACGATCCGGAAATTCTGGTGCTGGATGAACCGACCGACGGGCTAGACCCCAATCAGAAGCATGAAGTCCGCCAGTTGATCCGCGAGATGTCGGAAAACAAGGTGATCGTAATTTCGACCCATCTGCTGGAAGAGGTCGGCGCGGTGTGCAGCCGGGCCATCATCATCTCCCGCGGCAAGGTCGTCGCCGACGGCACGCCGGAATCCCTGGAGTCGCGTTCAAGCTTCTATAACGCGGTCAGCATCCGGGTCTCCGACGACAAGGCCGATGAAATGCATGCCCAGCTTGTGAAGATCTCCGGCGTCGCCAGCGTCACCATGGTCGACCGGTCGGCGCCGATCGCCCACATGATGGTGATGCCCAGGGACGGCAAGGCGATCCTCCCCGACATCAGCGCATTCATCCGGCAAAGCGATTTCCCGGTTGAGGAAATCCGCGCCGAGCAGGGACATCTCGACGAAGTGTTCCGTTCCATCACGTTGTCGCGATAGGGGCGGATCAATGGACAAATCATTCACCATCGCCAAGCGCGAACTCGCTGGATACTTCACCACGCCGCTCGCCTATGTCTTCATCGTCATCTTTCTCGCCTTGATGGGGGCGGTGACGTTCTATTTCGGCGGCTTCTTCAATCGCGGCCAGGCCGATTTGACGGCATTCTTTTCCTTCCATCCCTGGCTGTATCTGTTCCTGATCCCCTCCATCGGCATGCGGCTCTGGGCCGAGGAACGCAAGACCGGGACCATCGAACTGCTGATGACGCTTCCCATATCGACCACCCAGGCGGTGATCGGCAAGTTCCTGGCGTCCTGGGCCTTCGCGGCGATCGCGCTGGCGCTGACATTCCCGATCTGGATCACGGTCAATTATCTCGGCGACCCCGACAATGGCGTGATCGTCGCCGGCTATGTGGGCAGCCTGCTGATGGCGGGCGCCTTTTTGTCCATCGCGTGCTTCGTATCCGCATTGACGCGCAATCAGGTCATTGCCTTCGTAATCTCGGCCGCGGTGTGCTTCCTGTTCATGATGAGCGGGCTTGAAATGGTGCAGGGCGCCTTCAAGGGCTGGGCGCCGCCATTCCTGACCGACCTCGTCGGATCCATGAGCTTCCTGACCCATTTCGATGGGATCATGAAGGGCGTCATCGATGTGCGCGACGTGATCTATCTTGTTTCCACGATGGTGGTCTTCCTGTTCGCCAATGTCGTGACAATCGACATCAAGAAGGGCGGCTGACATGAAAAACTGGGACCGGACGACTTATGGTTTCGGCGCGTTGGTGCTGGCCGTCATTCTTTATCTGGCGGTCAACATCTATTCCAGCGCGACATTCCGCAATGCACAGCTCGATCTCACCTCGGGCGGGCTGTATTCCCTGTCCGACGGAACGCTCAAGGTTCTATCCGAGCTCAAGGAGCCGGTGACCTTGCGTTATTTCGTATCGCGCGATCTGCTGGATGCGAGCCCCGGACTGGGCACCTATTCTTCCCGCGTGCGGGAGCTGATCCAACGCTATGTCACCCTGTCCAAGGGGATGATCCAGCTCGAAATAATCGACCCCAAACCGTTCTCGACCGAGGAAGACCGCGCGGTCGGGTTCGGGCTCAAGGGCGTGCCGCTGAACGAGACCGGCGAACTTGGCTATCTGGGACTGGCCGGCAACAACACCACCGACGACCAGGATGTGATCGGCTTTCTCCAGCCGCAGCGCGAGCAGTTCCTGGAATATGATCTGACCCGCCTGATATACAATCTGGCCCACCCCAAGAAAAAAATTGTCGGGCTGGTCTCCGGCCTGCCGATCGATGCCGACCCGCTGAAGAAATATAAGCCCTGGGCCGTCATCGAGCAGATGAAACAGTTCTTCGAAGTCCGCTCCATGGGCCTGGAACCCAAGATCACCGACGATATCGACGTGTTGATGATCGTTCACCCCATCGGGCTGACCGAAAAAGCGCTCTACGCGATCGATCAATTCGTGCTGCGCGGCGGCAAGACGATGGTGTTCGTCGACCCCTATGCCGAGGAAGGCACACGGTCCAACCAGGCCATGCGGTTGCCGCCGGACCAGGGGTCGGATCTCGACATCCTGTTCAAGGGCTGGGGCATCAACTACACGACGGACAAGGTTATGGGCGATCTCGGCTCGGCGCAGCGGGTCAGCGCGGGCGTCGATGCATACGGCAAGCCGATCATTACCGACTATGTATCCTGGGTGACCATGCGCCCGGAACGCATGAACAAGGACGATGTGGTCACCGGCGAGTTGCGCCTGATCAACATGGCCAGCGCCGGGATCATTTCCAAGGCCAAGGATGCCCCGATCACTTTTGAGCCCTTGATATCTTCGTCCAAGGATGCCGCTCCGGTGGACGCCAAAAAAGTGCGCTTCCAGCCCGATCCTTCGTTGATCCTGAAAACCTTCAAGCCGCTGGGCAAAAGCCTGGTCGTGGCGGCGCGGATTGGCGGCAAGATGAACAGCGCCTATCCGAAAGGCCCGCCCAAACCGGTGCTTGAAGCCCGCGCCAAGGAGGCCAAAGACGGCCCCAAGGAAGGCGAAAAGCCAACCACGATACGGCCACATTTAAAGGTGGCGAAAGACGGCGTGAACATGATCGTGGTCGCCGACACCGACATCCTGGCCGATAATTTCTGGCTCCAGGTGCAGGATTTCTTTGGCCAGCAGCTGGTTGTGCCGAGCGCCAACAACGGCGATTTCGTGAACAACGCGCTCGACAATCTCAGCGGGTCTTCCGCCCTGATCGGCCTGCGCAGCCGGGGACTTTCGAGCCGGCCGTTTGTCCGGGTCCAGAACATCCAGAAAGCGGCGGAAGTTAAATTCCGCGACCGGGAACAGGCGCTGAACAAGGAACTGGAAGATATCCAGAAAAAGCTCAAATCCCTCCAGACCAAGGAGCAGGGCGGTGGAGCGACAATTCTGACGCCTAAGCAAGCTGAGGCCATCACCAAGTTCCGCGGGCAGATTCTGAAGCTTCGGCGAGACCTCCGCCAGGTTCGGGTCGCGCTGCGCGAGGACATTGACCGTCTTGATGCGTGGACCAAAATCATCAATATCGGCGGCATGCCGGTACTGGTCGCGTTGCTTGCCATCATTCTCGCCATGGTGCGGCGTGGACGAACACGCCGCCGCATAATGGCGGCCCATCAATGATATCCGCAACGACGGCGCAAAAGGAAAGATCATGAACCGGAATTCCTTCCTGATACTGGCTGGCGTCACCGCGATCGCCGTGATCGCCGCCATCGTCCAGGTCACCCAGACCCAGCGTTCCATGACGGTGGTCTCATCCAACAGCGAACGCGCCTTCCCGGGCCTTGCCGACAAGGTCAATACGGTCGCACAGATCGATATCGTCTCTAGCGAAGCCAAGTTTTCCGTCACCCGCACGGATAAGGGCTGGGGATTGAAAGACAAGTCCGGTTACAAGGTTTCCTTTGCAAAGGTCAAGACGGCGATCGTCGGCCTTGGCGAGTTGAAACTGCTCGAGTCCAAAACCAGCGATCCCAAACGTTATGAACGCCTTCAGGTCGAGAACCCGGACAGCATCAAGGCCAAATCCATTGGCGTGACCCTGAAAGGCGCCGACGGCAAAACGCTGGCCAACGGCATCATCGGCATGCGCCGGGCCGGTCTGTTCGGGACCGGCGGCGCGGGCACCTATGTACGGCGCGGTGGCGACAAGATGTCATGGCTCGCCAAGGGCGCGGTCGAGCTCGGCGCCAAACCCAATGACTGGATGATCCGCGATATCGTCAATATCGAGGCCGAAAAAATCCGCCGGGCGGTGATCCGCCAACCGGACATGGCCGAAATCGTGATCACCAAGGCTACGCCGTCCGGCAGAAAATACGCCGTCGCGGGCGTGCCCGCAGGCCGCAAGCTCAAGGATGAGGAAGAAGGCAAAAACATGGCCGGCGGGCTGTGGCGTTTGAGCTTCGAGGACGTCAAGAAGGCGGACGAAATCAAGTTCCCGGAAACAATCAATGTGGCGGAGTATGAAACCTTCGGCGGGCTCAAGGTTCGTGTCGAAATGACCGTCGTGGACAAAGTCGTGTGGGCAAAATTCTCGGCCACGGTCGATTCCTCCGTGGGCGATGTAAAAAGCCTCGAAAAAGCCAAGGAACAGGCCGACAAGATAAACGCGACCGCCACCGGATGGGTCTATGAGCTGTCCGCCGGCGAAGGCGAAAAACTGACCACGAAAATCGAAGACATCCTGGAAAAGAAAAAAGCCAGCTAGAGCCGGTTCCGGTCGGATAGAAGCGCGCCCGCCGCGCCCGCTTAGCGTTTTTTACGGAGCGGCGCCGTCGCCAGGGTCCATTCAACGATGCGCTTCAGGGTCTTGCCAAGCGCCATATCGAAGGCCCCCACGACCGCTTTCATGTCGCCGCTGTCCGCCTCCTGAATCCGCTCGACCGTCAGCGTGCCGATAATGACCCGTTGCGGCATCTTCACCAGCTTCGCATTGATCCGGACATGGGCCTTCGGTGCGCCGGCGCCGTCATATTCGGCCTGGAATTCCCTGAGTTCGGTCAGCAGGCTGTAATCGGCGCGCAGCGTTACGGACTGACGTCCGACGGAAATAATGCTTTTGGAGTTTTCGAAACTTTCCACCAGCAAGGTCTGGATCATCAAGGGCGCCGTATCGATCCAATTGGCGCGGGCGTAATATTCCAGCGAAATCGGGTCCTGACGGAGCGCAATGCGCGCCGTGGCGAGCCCCGCCTGGGCAATCGGCTTGTCGATGGTGAGCTGCCAGTCAACCTTGGGCAGGTTTTTTGAAAAGGTGCTCTTGGGCGTCAGAATATAGAGCTGGGGCGGCTCGGCGGTCATGCCGGGAAGGATGCTTCCGCCACAGCCCGACAAGGCAGCCAGGGCCGCCATGGCAGTAGACAGGGCCAGCACTCGAACGCCCATGCGGGAAAATGGATTTAGTAATTGATGGGTCATTTGGCTTCAAACCCTTTCTGGGCGTCCCCGAACAGGAAGCGCGACGGGTCCTGTTCCATTTGATTGCTAAGCCGCGTCAACCCGGCAACCAGCAGCCGGGCCTCGGCAAGAAACTGGGTGAGTTCATACAGCCCCCCGGTGGCAAAATCCTGGACCGCGACACGGTTTTCATCCACCACGCCTTCGAGCTTATCCGCCAGGCTGGAAAAAGATTGTGCGGTACTGCGTATATCCGACAGGGTGACCTGTGCATCGGTCACCGCATTCATCACGCTATCGGTAAATGTGGTCGATTTGGTGGCGAAATTCGCGGTGACCTTGTTCATATTTTCGACCACGTCGCGCGCGGCGGAAAATGTGCTTTCGCCCAGGGTCAGGATGCGGTCGATACTTTCACGGCGCTGGGCCAGGGTATCGGACAAACCGCGAAGATTATTGAGCGTGGTCGAAATTGATTTGATATTCCGGTCGTCCACCAGACGGGTCAGTTGATCGACCAATATGACGATTTTTTCAAAAACTTCCGGCGCTTTTTCCATGAGGGTCTCAAGCCCGGACGCCTCGGATGCAATTTCCGGCATTTTTCCCTTGGCTGTGGCCACCATAGGTTTGCCGTTCTGGGTTCCCCCCGTCAGAAGAATATAGGCAACCCCCGTAATGCCCTGGAGGCCGAGACTCGCCGTGGTGTCCTGTTTGATGGGGGTACCGTCCAATACATCCGCGACGACAAGAATTCGTTCGACATTTGTTGGGTCAATCCGGATATCGGACACGCTGCCCACGGGAACGCCCCGATAGCGCACCGGGCTGCCGATGGATAGACCCGTGACCGAGCCGGAAAAATAGATCGCATATTGCTTTGGCACGGCTTCGAACTCGACTTTCGCGAGCCATATGGCAAATCCGAATATCGCCGCCATCAAGACAAGCACGAAGCTTCCGACGAGTATGTAGCTGGCCCGTGTTTCCATAGCCGTTGTCAGCCCCCCATGGCCGCGCGGGCGCGCGGCCCGTGAAAATAATCCCTGATCCAGGGATGGGTATTCTGCATCAGCTCGTCCACCGTTCCGATGATAATACGCCGATCGACCAGCACCGCGATACGGTCGCAAATAGCCAGCAGGCTGTCGAGATCATGGGTCACCATCATGACCGTAAGATCAAGGGTTTGCTGCAGGCTGCCGATCAGGGAATCGAATGCGGCGGCGGAGATCGGGTCGAGTCCGGCGGTCGGCTCATCCAGAAACAGGATTTCCGGATCGAGCGCCAGCGCCCGGGCAAGTCCGGCGCGCTTGCGCATGCCGCCGGACAATTCGGACGGGTATTTCCCGCATGCGTCCTGCGGCAGCCCGACCATGGAAACCTTCAGGGCGACGATTTCCAGCATCAGCTTCAGCGGCAGACCCGTGTGTTCGCGCATGGGCGCCATGATGTTCTCGGCAACGGTCATCGACGAAAACAAAGCGCCATCCTGGAACAAAACGCCGGTCCGTATATCGATTGCTTCGCGCGCCGACTTGCTCAGGCCGGAAGTGTTTTGCCCGAACATCTCGATCTCGCCGAATTTCGGTCTGTTGAGGCCGATAATGGACCGCATCAGCACCGACTTCCCGGTACCGGACCCGCCGACGATCCCCATGACCTCGCCCCGTTCCACATCAAGATCAAGATTGTCATGGATGACGTTGCGTCCAAACTGGGTAATCAGGCCGCGCACCCGGATGATGGCCGTCGTCTGGGAATTCATCCCTTAAATCTTCAAAACAGAGAAAAAGATCGAGAAAATCGCATCGGCGACGATCACCATGAAAATGGACACCACGACGGATTTTGTGGTCTGGCGGCCGACGCTGTCGGCGCTGCCGCCGACCTTGAGCCCTTCACGGCATCCGACCAGCCCGATCAGCAATCCAAAGACCGGCGCCTTGATCATCCCGACCCAGAACGACCAGATCGGCACCACCGACTTGAGACGCTCGATGAACTGAACCACGGAGATGTCGAGCGCGATCACCGACATGACCGCGCCGCCCGCGAGTCCCATCAGATTGGCGAACATGGCCAGCAACGGCAGCGCGATGATCAGCGCCAGCACCCGGGGCAGCACCAGCACGTCGATCGGGTCCAGCCCCATGGCGCGCATGGCGTCGATTTCCTCATTCACCTGCATGGTGCCGATCTGGGCGGTAAAGGCGCTGCCCGACCGCCCGGCCACGATAATCGCGGTCAACAGGATACCCATTTCACGCAGCACCGACACGCCGACCAAATTCACGGTAAATATCTCGGCGCCAAACTGGGCCAGTTGATCGGCGCCCTGGAACGCCAGCACCAAACCGATCAGAAACGACAACAACCCCACGATGGGCAGCGCATTGAGACCCACCCGTTCGATATGGCTCAGCAACGGCACCAGCCTCATCCTTTTGGGGTGGAGCAGAACCTGACCCGCCGAGACGAAAATCACGCCCAGAAAATTCAGGAGATCCAATGCTTCGTCGATGACCGCCATGGTGCCCACGCCAACCCTGTGAACCATGGCGATGAGAGGATGGAACGGCTCCTCTTCAAATGTGCTTTCGATATCTCCATCGGCGATTCGCCCGAAAATGATGTCGTGGTCGGGCTTGACCCCTTCGAATTCCGCATCGATTCCGAGCGCCCGTAAATCGCGGCGCGTACGGTACAGCACCCAGGCCCCGGCGGTATCCATCCGGTCGACGGCGCCCAGGTCAATCCGCGCGCGCCGCGCCGACCCGGCGGCGATGTCGCGCACACGGGCATCTAGGTCGGTGAGCGTCGCGATCACCCAGCTTCCCCCCGCCGACAACAACAGATTGTCGCCATCCCGTTCCGCCCGAACCCAGCCCGATAGAATTGTTGAACCAGCCATCAACTTACCATCTGCACATTACCATGATATGGAAATACCATATATTCCAATAGGTTGAAAACCGGACCATTTCGCCGGGATATGGAATTTGAACTCACCGGGATGTTCGGCCATGGTGGGCGCTCGAACCGGCTTGAAATATATGAATTGAGGAGAGTCTCTGAATGGCGGAAAAACGCCTGGGTATCATCATGAACGGCGTAACCGGACGCATGGGCACCAACCAGCACTTGATCCGTTCGATTCTCAAAATCATGGAACAGGGCGGCGTGGAACTGGCCGATGGGACAAGGGTAATGCCCGACCCGATCCTGGTCGGCCGCGACCCGGAAAAACTCAAGGCGCTGGCCAAAACCCACGGGGTGGAACGCTGGACGGCGGATCTCGACGCGGCGATCGCCAATCCGGATGACGAACTGTTTTTCGACACCGCCAGCACCCTGAAGCGCGCGGAAGTGCTGCACAAGGCAATTGCCGCCGGCAAGCATATCTATTGCGAAAAACCGTCCGCCGCCACCCTGGACGAGGCGCTCGGCCTGTGGCGCGCCGCCGAAAAGGCGGGCGTTCGCCACGGCGTCGTACAGGACAAGATTTTCCTGCCCGGCCTGTTGAAAATGAAGCGCCTGATCGACGATGGTTTTTTCGGCCGGATGCTGTCGGTGAAAATCGATTTCGGCTATTGGGTGTTCGAAGGCGACTGGCGCGCCGCCCAGCGCCCCAGCTGGAATTACAAGAAATCCGAAGGCGGCGGGATCATTCTCGACATGATGCCCCACTGGCGCTACGTGATGGACAATGTGTTCGGCAATGTGAAAAGCGTGAGCTGCGTCGGCGCGGTCAATTTCGACAAGCGCTGGGACGAGGAAAACCAGCCCTATGACGCCGATGCGGACGATGCGTCCTACGCCATGATCGAACTGGAAAACGGGACCATGGTGCAGGTGTTTGCGTCCTGGTGTACACGGGTGCGCAAGGACGATTTGGTCACCTTCCATGCGGATGGGGTGTTGGGCGCGGCGGTGTCCGGACTGACCAAATGCTATATTCAGGACCGGCCCGGCACCCCGTCCCCGGCCTGGAACCCGGACGAACCCCAGACCATCGACTTCTTCGGAAGCTGGACCGAATACGGCGCGGACATGGAATTCGATAACGGGTTCAAATCCGAGTGGGAAATGTTCATCCGAAGTCTCTATGGAGACACGCCGTTCGGCTGGAATCTGCTGGAAGGCGCCAAGGGCGTTCAACTTGCCGAGCTGGCCATGCAAAGCTGGAAGGAACGGCGCTGGATCGACGTCACTCCGCTTACGCCGTGACGACGCCCCGCTTCGCCCACGCTGCCGACCCTGACTGGTCCGCCATGACCGAAATGGAGTTCTGATATGCCCATTGTGAACCTCCCCACCGACGACGGCTCCATAGCCCCCTATGAAACGGGCGTCCCGCGCGATTTTCCGACGCAGCCCAACCGTCCGTTCAACCGGGTCGCCCTGGCCGCCGCCCATGTGGTCGCCGATGCGCGCGCCGATCTGGACCCCTGGGTCGATACGGCGATTGATTGGGACCGCACCATCGCATTCCGCCGCCATCTCTGGTCCCTCGGGCTGGGCGTCGCCGAAGCCATGGATACGGCCCAGCGCGGCATGGGAATGAACTGGGAAACATCGCAGGAACTGATACGGCGCAGCGTGGACGCGTCCAAAGACATGCCGGGCGCCGTGGTCGCGTCGGGCGCGGGAACCGATCATCTTGCGGTAACATCCGGTGTCACGCTGGACGACGTGATCGCGGCCTATGAAGAACAGTGCGAAGCGGTCGAAGCCATGGGCGGGCGCATCATCCTGATGGCGAGCCGCGCGCTGGCCGCCTGCGCCCGGTCACCGGAGGATTACGCCCGGGTCTATGACAGGGTTTTGTCCCAAATCGCCGAACCGGTCATCATTCACTGGCTGGGGGAAATGTTCGACCCGGCGCTGGAAGGCTATTGGGGCGACGGCGATCACTGGAACGCCATGGAGACCTGCCTGTCGATGCTGGAGTCCAACGCGGACAAAATCGACGGCATCAAGATTTCGCTGCTCGACAAGGACAAGGAAATCGCCCTGCGCCGCAGGCTGCCCGACGGCGTGCGCATGTATACGGGTGACGATTTCAGCTTTGCCGAACTGATTGCGGGCGACGACCAGGGCCATTCGGATGCGCTGCTTGGCATATTCGACGCCATTGCACCGGCGGCATCGGCGGCCCTTGCCGCCCTTGCCGGCAACCGGCCCGGTGAGTTCCACGACATTCTCGCCCCGACCGTTCCCCTGTCGCGTCATATCTTCAAGGCGCCGACCCGGTTCTACAAGACCGGTGTGGTATTCATGGCCTATCTCAACGGCCATCAGGACCATTTCGTGATGGTCGGCGGACAGCAGAGCGCGCGGTCGATCCTGCATCTGTCCGAGCTGTTCCGGCTTGCCGACAAGGCCGGGCTGCTGCGGGATCCGGACCTGGCCTCGGCGCGGATGAAAACCGCGCTCGGCTTTCATGGCATGGAGGGTTGATCGATGCCGGGAATTGAAAAACTTGCCATCAATCAGATCACCACCGACGCCCAGTGGTCCCTGCGGGAAGCGGTCGAGGGATATGCCGGGGCCGGCGTTCACGGCATCAATGTGTGGCGGCACAAGCTTGATGAAATCGGCGCGGCTGAAGCCGCGCGCATTCTTTCCGATCATGACATGAGCGTTACCGGGCTGTGTCGCGGCGGATCGTTCCCCGCCGCCGACGGGGCGGGGCGCAAGGCGGCGATCAACGACAATCTGCGCGCCATCGATGATGCGGCCGCCATCGGCGCGGCCTGCCTGGTGCTGGTTGCGGGCGGGTTGCCACCGGGCTCAAAGGATCTGGCCGATGCCCATAAACAGGTCCGGGACGGCATTGCGGCGATCCTGCCCCATGCCCGCGACGTGGGATTGCCCATTGCCATCGAACCGCTGCATCCGATGATTTGCGCCGACCGGGGCTGCGTCAACACCCTGGCCCACGCCAATGATTTGTGCGACGAGCTGGGCGACGGGCTCGGCGTCGCGGTCGATGTCTATCATGTCTGGTGGGACCCGGCGCTGGAGGCCGAAATCGCCCGCGCGGGCAAGCGCATCCTGGCGTTCCATGTCTGCGACTGGCTGGTGCCCACAAAGGATCTGGTCTTCGACCGGGGTATGATGGGCGACGGGGTAATCGATATTCCGCGCATTCGCGGCTGGGTCGAAGCCGCCGGCTATGATGGTTTCAACGAGGTGGAAATATTTTCCCGCGACGATTGGTGGAAACGGAACCCGGACGAAGTCGTCAAGACCTGTATCGAGCGGCACGAAGAATTCGTCTGATCATGGGCGGGACTCGCCCCGGGCGAGGCTGATACCGGCGACGAAAATCACCAGGGCCCCGGCCCAGATCCAGGGGTCGGGCAGTTCGGCGAATATAAGAAAGCCCAGCACCGTCGCCCA
Organism: uncultured Rhodospirillaceae bacterium; assembly: GCA_937916005.1. GTDB lineage: Bacteria > Pseudomonadota > Alphaproteobacteria > MPNO01 > MPNO01 > CALGIA01. The sequence continues at coordinate 5,380 of CALGIA010000219.1, read as the reverse complement.
CAGCAACCTGGCAAAGCTCAACGGTTCGACCACGGTCATGTCGGCATGGCGATAGGCCTGGACCAGCAAAACCTGGGCGGCGGTGGAGACCACGCCGATCACGGTCAGCCAGAACATCTCATCCATGGTTGGCCAGCGCCAGACGAACAGCGCCGCCGCCAGCGCCAGCGGCGTCATCACGAAGGACACGTAGGCCACGATCTCCGTGCTCGAATCGGTCCGCGAGAGGGATTTGGCCATCATTTTGGTTACCGCGAACAAAACCGCCGAGCCGATCATGAACCAGGCGCCGATACTGATTTCGGCAAATCCAGGCCGGATGATCATAAGCATTCCGGCAAAACCGGCGCCGATCGCCAACCAGCGCCGCAGGGGAGCGGCTTCACGGAAAACCAGCGTCGCGCCGACCGCCACGAACAGGGGCGACGTAAAGGAAAGCGCCGTCGCCTCGGCCAGCGGTATCAGGCTGAGCCCCGTGAACATTCCCATCACCGCGACGCATTGCAACACGCCACGCGAGAGATGCAGCTTGAGATGCTGTGTCCTGAACCCGTTCCGACGGCTGCGCCAGAACATGGGCGTCAGAAACAGCAACGCATACAGATTGCGGAAGAACACGGCCTCAAGCGGGTGCAAATCCTGAGTGACATGGCGGATCGTGGCATGGGAAATGGCGAAAAACAGACCGGCCGCGACCATGAGACCCATGGCGCGCATGTTGTTGCTGGCAATCGTGTTTAGCATGGCGTCACGCGCGGCCATGGGTTTTGGGTTCCTTCGAAGGATATCGTCGGCGGAAACCATTGATGATAGAATTCCGCATATAAGGCAATGGGAAGGACAGCGTCATGACAACCAGGCAGGACGGCACGGCTCCGGATCGGAGCAATCGCGGCGACCGGGACGCCCGCCTGGACGCCCTGTATTCCAGGCTCGACACACATGACATGGCGCCGTACTGGGCGGTCGATTCCGACAATCAGAACGATGAGGACGGCCAGGTCCTGAAGGCCCGCAAGGCCGAGCCCCATATCTGGCGCTACCGGGATATCGAACCGATCCTGTATGAATCAGCGGAACTGATCACCATGGATGATTCCGAACGCCGGTCGGTGGTGTTGGTCAATCCCGGCCTGGCCCCGGTGCGCGCGACGGTCACCACCTTATACGTGGCCTACCGGCTGAACGACCCGCGCGAAATCATGCCGCCCCACAAGCATTCCATCAACGCCGTGCGCATCGGATTGACCGGCAAGAGTAATTTTACCGGCATCGAGGGCGAGAATGTTACCTTCGGACCCGGTGATCTGGTGCTGACCCCGGCGGATGCCTGGCATAATCACGGCAATCGCGGTGACGATTTCGCGGTCAATGTCAGCGTGCTGGACCTGCCGCTCAGCGAAGTGCTGAATTCGGCCAGCTTCGACCATGAATACACCGAGGAGGAAAACGGCGAGCGAGTCAGCAGGCGCGAACAGACCACGCGCTTTTCGGAAGATTATTCAGCGCGGACCTATGGCCATGGCGGGCTGCGGCCGCGCTTCGTCAATCACCATCGCGGCAACGGCTTCGCCTCCCCCATGTATGTCTATCGCTGGGAGCAGACCCGTGATCTGCTCGACCAGTTCCGGGACCATGACGGCGACCCGTATGAGGCCATCACAGTCGAATATATCGACCCGACAACGGGACGGACGCCTTACCCCACCATGACATTCTTTGGACAGATGCTGCGCCCGGGCGAACGCACCCGGCCGCTATTGCAGAACGCAAGCCAAGTCTGTATTCCGTTTGAAGGTTCGGGATACAGTATCGTCGGCGGCAAACGCATGGACTGGGAAAAATTCGATGCCATGGCCGTTCCGGGCGGGACCTGGTGCGAACATGTCAATGAGTCGAAGGAGGAGGCGATCCTGTTTGTCGCCAGCGATGAACCGACCCTGAAGACGCTGGGATTTTATCAGAAACATGGCAAGACGCCCGAGGGCGATATCGTCCGGATCGCCTGATCTGCAATCCCGTGGCGGGATTTATTTGCCGGGATCGACCGGAAACACCTGGTCATCAAGCTCCGGAATATCGAGAGATTCTTCATCTTCCCCGGTAATCTTAAGGCTCCAGGGAATATAGGCCTCTTCGGAAACCGGCTCGATGTCCTCGACAGGCTCAGGCTCAGGCTCCGGCTCGGGCTCCGGGGCGACACTTTCCGCCACTTCCGCAACGGGCTGACCAGCCGCCGGCTCAAAAGCCCGGACCCGGGGCTCCACCTCGGTCCAGATCGTACTGCGCGCCACATATAGGTCATAATCGGTCTGCAGCCGCATCCAGAGCTCGGCATCGGTGCCGAAATACTTGCTGAGCCGGAGCGCCGTATCGGGGGTAATGCCGCGCTTGCCGCTGACGATATCGCTAATACGGCCAACCGGGACGTCGATATCACGGGCGAGCTTGTTGCGGCTCACCCCAAGAGGCTGCATCGCCTGCTCATACAATACTCTGCCGGGATGCACTGCCGGCGTATTCGATGTCATGACACACCTCTGCTCGTTGAGCCTATTCTGGCACGCGGAATACCGACTAAACACTTGATCCGGCAACGATATCGGAAACCGCGCTGAAATGCCACGCTTGACCTCAGGAGTAAGGGATAAGGAAAAACTACAACCAATTCGTTAACCAGAAATGATAACGGGGAGTTAAATCAAATCTAGCTAAAATGATTTCCACGGGGATCAAGATGATCTTCGCACGATCAGGATGATCGGTGCATCGCAAGGAATGCGGTGCTTTCGAAAAATTGCCCGGCAGGAAGCCAGATGGCCCGAGGAAACGCAGGAAGCGGAATTTCGACCGTCCGGGAAGACATCTTTGAAGATGTCTCCGGCGACAACGAGATCTTTTTGTCTTCCGATAACCCCGGGACCACAGAGACTTCATTTGCCAGGACTGACTTGCCCACCCCAACCCGCAGTTCAAATCTTTCGTCGGAATCCGACGGAATTTCCAGCAATTTGCAAGATGGCCTTTCCGAAGGGCCATACCGGGCATTGGGGGACGGCGATAAGGCGGCAGAGACCGGTTCATCGGATTTCTTCACCGCGATGGACGGTGACCGCTATGTGGTTCGGCCCGACAACGACATATTCATATCGTCAAACACGGGCCCGGGCGCGGGCGAGAACATCGCCGACCTGGCAGGCGGTGACGACCACGGTATTGGCGAACTTGCGCGCGCCGATGCCTATGGCGAAGCCATATCTCCGTCCGAAGCAACGCCCACCTCGGGCGCAGCGACGACATCCTATTCCATCTCGGGCCAGAACTACATCGACAGCCTGTATTACTCGCAGAAATGGGGCGGCGCGCTCGGAACGGGTACGAGCTTGACATACAGTTTCGGCACCTCCAGTTCGGTCTATGCCAGCGGCTATGGCAGTGGCGAGCCAACCACTGGATTCGGCGAATTTTCGGCGGATCAGAAAACCGCGACCCGGAATTCCCTGGATTACTACGCCAAGGTCGCCAACCTGACCTTTACCGAGGTCACCGACAGTTCAACGGTCGCCGGAGATCTGCGCTTCGCCAAATCGAGCGTGCCGAGCACGGCCTGGGCCTATCTGCCATCCGGTTCACCCCTGGGCGGCGATGTCTGGGTTGGTCCGAGCGCCAGCTATGACGACATGAGTGAGGGAACCTACGGGTTCCAGACCCTGCTCCATGAAATAGGCCACGCTCTCGGTCTGTCCCATCCCCATGACGGCAGCGTGATCGGAACGTCAGCCAATGACTGGCTCGGCGTTTCGTTGATGAGCTACAAATCGTTCGAAGGAGCCGCCAACGGCTACCGTCAGGATTATTATCCGACGACTCCGATGTATAACGACATCGCCGCGCTGCAACGCGTCTATGGCGCGAACACGACGACCACGGCTGGAGATGACACCTATAGCTGGACCACCGGCGCGAACATATACCAAACGATCTGGGACGCCGGCGGAACCGACACCATCGACTGGTCGAACCAGAGCACCTCCGCCATCATAAATCTGAATGCCGGGCAGTGGAACGAGCTCGGCCCGCAATACCGCATCGATTATTCCGTGTATCCATACGTCTATTCTTCGCAAACGCTGAAAATTGCCGAAAATACCGTGATCGAGAACGCGACCGGTGGGTCTGCCGCAGACACGCTGACCGGAAACACTGTCGCCAATATATTAAACGGCGGCGCCGGCAACGACACGCTCAGCGGCGGCGCGGGCGATGATACGATGACCGGCGGAACCGGAAACGATTCGCTGACCGGTGGGACGGGCAACGACATTTTCTCTTTCGCGTCGGGTTTCGGAATCGATGTCATCTATGATTTCACCGCCGGTGTCGCCACCGACGACCTGATCGATCTGTCCTATACCGGCATCACCGATTTCGGGGCGCTGTATGGAAACATCGCCGATGTCAGTGGCAATGCGGTCATCACCATCGGCAGCGACACGATCACAATCAATGGCGTTGTAAAATCACAACTTAACGCCGACGATTTTGTTGGGGTTTCCGGCGGCGGCAGCAACAATGACGATACGCTGGCAGGCACTTCCAGCAACGATATCATATACGGGCTCGGCGGGAACGATACGCTGACCGGCCTCGGCGGCAATGACTTCATCTATGGCGGGACCGGCAACGATTCCCTGGATGGGGGCACGGGAACCGACAACCTCTATGGCGGCGCCGGCGACGATACCTATGTCATCGATGATATCGGCGACAGAGTATATGAGAATGCCGCCGAGGGCACGGACACGGTCCAGAGCAGCATCAACCACCTCATGCAGGTCAATTTCGAGAACCTCACCTTGACCGGCACAACGGCGACCTCCGGCATCGGCAACACCCTGGCCAACGTCATCACGGGCAACTCGGCCAATAACATCCTGCTGGGCCGCGCCGGCAACGACACAATGTCGGGCGGGACCGGCAATGACGAACTCTACGGCAATGAGGACGACGACACCCTGAACGGCGATGCGGGCGACGACCGGCTCGACGGCAATATCGGCAACGATACGCTCAATGGCGGCGACGGAAACGACCGCCTGAACGGCCAGGACGGCAACGACATTCTCAACGGCGATGCCGGCGCGGATATTCTGTTCGGCCATGCGGGGACCGACACCCTCAATGGCGGCGCCGACAACGACAGCCTTTTCGGCGGCGCCGATAACGACGCGCTCGATGGCGGAACCGGAGATGATGTGCTCTACGGAGGCACCGGCGACGACACACTTGATGGCGGCATTGGCGCCGATTTCATGAAAGGCGAAACCGGCGACGATACCTATGTCATCGATGATATCGGCGACAGAGTATATGAGAATGC
>CALGIA010000218.1 GCA_937916005.1 uncultured Rhodospirillaceae bacterium | reverse complement strand
GCGGATCAGCAGTTCCTCGATCTCGCGCGGCGAGACATTGCCGCCGCCGCGGATGATGACGTCCTTGCTGCGGCCGACCACGCGGAAATATCCCTTGTCGTCCCTGGTCGCCAGATCGCCCGAGTGGAACCAGCCGTCCCTGTCCCACGCCGATGCGTTGGCCCCGGGCTGATTGAAGTAGCCGGCGCACATGCCGGCGCTCTTGATGACCAGCTCTCCGGTTTCGCCGGCCGGCAGGTCCTGTCCGTCGGAACCCACGACCCGCGCCTCGACCCCCGCGATGGCCCGTCCGATGGAGCCGTCGACCTGGTCCGGATCGTCGCCGGGCAGGCACCACAGCCCCATGCCGAATTCGTTCATCCCGAAGGAATCGATGAAAATCGCCGGGAATCTCTGGCGGAGGTCCTTGATCGCCTGGACCGGAAAGCTGTCGCCGGCGGACAGCAGCAGCCGCAGGGACTCAACGCGCGCGGTCGCCGCCGCCGGGCTGTTGGACAGCGCCATGAACCCGGTCGGCGTTCCGGCGATATAGGTGACTTTCTCGCGCCCGACGAGATCGAGCGCCAGGGTGGCCGAGAAACGCTCCATCAGGACCATCGCCGCGCCGGCGGCGAGCGGCAGCTGCAACCCCATGATCGCGCCGAAATTGGTCGAGAACGGGATGAACATCAGCACCACGTCGTCCGCATCGTGGTGGAAATCGGCTATCACCGTCCGGCCCGAATGGGCCAGCGTGTTGTCCGTATGCATGATGGCCTTGGGCAGGCCGGTGGTTCCCGAGGTGAACACGATGCGGACGATCTGGTCCGGACTCGGGCGCAAGGCGCGGAGCGTGTCGGCCGGGATGCGGTCCTCGATGGGGTCGGCCAGGATTTCGTCGAGGGAAATCGCGCCGTCGGGTGCGTCGCCGCGCGCCACCAGGATGTGTTTCAGATCCGGGAGATCCGGGCGGAGCTCCCGCAGGGCGGCGGGGTAGTCATAGCCCAGGAATTCCTTCGGTACGATCGCCACCCTGGCCGGGCCGACGCCGAATCCGTACTTCATCTCGGCGCTGCGCCAGTCCGCCCCGATCTGGACCACGATGGCGCCGCAAAACCGGATGCCGTGATAGCAGATCAGGTACTCGAACCAGTTGGGCATCTGGAGGGCCACGGCGTCGCCCGGTTCCACGCCGAGGTTGCGCAGATGCAGGGCGAACCGTTGGCTCAATTGATGAAGCCGCGCCCAGGAAATCCGGTGCTCGCAATCGATGATGGCCACGGCGTCGGGGCGCTCATGTGCGTGTTTCGCCAGCAAATCGCCCACCACCTCGTCGCGCCAATAGCCGGCCTGATAGCACTGCTCGATGCGCGATGGCTCGAGCCGTCCGGCCGCGGGCCGAATTGTCATCTCCGTCCCCCCACCCAATGATCAGATCTGCTTGATCGCCGCGACCAGCGAGCGGATATCGTCGTCGGACATGCCTTCGAACCACTCGTCATCCATCTGCACGCGCTGGGTGACGCCGCCGAACCGCGCCTTGATTTTCCCCGGGAGCTCCCCGGGCGTGCCGACGACCGTGTATTCGTCGAGCATCTCGTCGGTCACCAGATCGCCCATTTCGGCCCACTTGCCCGCGCGCGCCAGATCGATCAGGGGCGAGAACTTGTTTTCCCAGCCATGCATTTCCAGCATCGGGCGGTATTCGGGCGTCGACGCATACAGCCCGACCCGTTCGCGGAGCCGCCTGCGCACCGCCTCCAGATCCGCGTCCGTCTTGCCGCAACCGAAAAAGCCGTGGGCGCCGAGATCGAGATCCTTCAGGGTCCGTCCCGACCGCTGAGCGCCGATTTCCAGGTTGGGCAGCATCACCTCGTTGAACCACTTATAGGTCACCGGGTCGCCCGGGATGTGACCATCGGCCACCTCGCCGGTCAACCGGCACATGTATTTGTTGATGGCGGCCAGATAGATGGGGACGTGCGGATGCTCGATGGGGCCCGGATTGTAATAGGGGATCATCAATGAAAAATTATAGTGCTCGCCTTCATAGGCGAGGGGCGTGCCGTTCTGCCAGCAATCCCAGATGGCGCGCAGGGATTCCACATATTCGCGCATGCGCGGGACCGGGGGCGTGAGCTCGGTGCTCCAGCGCCGCGTCAGGTGGGATTTGGTCTGGGCGCCCATGCCGAGCTGAAACCGCCCGTTCGACAGCGACTGGATCGACCAGGCGTCGTAGGCGGTCGCCATGGGGCTGCGCGGGAACGCAACGAATATCCCGGTGAGCAGATCGATATGGGTCGTGCTCATGGCCGAGACGGTCGCCGACAGGGTGGGCGGCACCGTCAGTTCGAGCATCGTGATGCCGTCATATCCCAGCGCCTCGGCGCGCCTGGCCTCGGCCGGAAAATCCTTCAGAAGGCGGGGTCGGACCATCAAATAAACACGCATGCGTAACTCCAGACTTGTTCCAAACGAAATTGCAGTGATGCGCCATTTTGATGGATTGCCCGGGCCGCCTCAAGAGCTGGTTTGGGGATTTACAGTTGGGCCGTCCGGCCGGGGGCCGTCCCCACGGCCGGGGGCCGTCCCTACGGCCGGGGGCCGGACTTCCGGTAGGGGCCGCGTTCGGTGAGTTCATCCATTTCGTACTGCATCATGCGGCGTTCCCGCTCGAGGAATTCCTCCACCGCGTCGCGGAAGTTGGGGTCGGCGATCCAGTGGGCGCTATAGGTGGCTGACGGCAGGTAGCCGCGGCTGATCTTGTGGGGGCCCTGGGCGCCGGCCTCCACCGTCGACAGGCCGCGCTCGATGGCGAAGTCGATGGCGCGGTAGAAACAGGCTTCGAAATACAGATTGCGGAACCGTTCCACGCAACCCCAGTTGCGGCCATAGAGCGTATCCTCGCCGAGAATATTGAGCGCGCCGCCCACGAAGCGGTCTTCGTATGACGCCATGATCAGCACCACATTGTCGGCCATGCGTTCGCGCAGAAGGTGGAAGAATTTCCGGTTGAGATAGGCGTCGGACCATTTGCGGTCGATGGTGTTCATGTAAAAGCCGAAGAACGCGTCCATGTGGCGTTCTTCCAGCGCGTCGCCGGTCAGGGTTTCGATATGGACCAGCTCGTTGGCGTCGCGCCGTTCCTTGCGGATCGATTTGCGCTTGCGCGACGACAGGGTGGCGAGGAAATCGTCGAAGGTTTCATAGGAATCATTCTTCCAGTGGAACTGCTGGCCCATGCGCTGCAGCAATCCGGCCTGGCCGAGCCGGGTGTATTCGCCCTCGGTACAGAACGTGACGTGAAAGGACGACGCATCGTGGCTTTTGGCCAGCTCCATCAGCCCGGCCACCAGGATGCGTTCGATCTTTTCCGCCTCGGGCCCCGGCCGGGTCAGCAGGCGCGGTCCGCTCACCGGGCTGAACGGCACGGACACCTGAAGCTTGGGATAGTATTTGCCGCCGGCGCGCTGGAACGCATCGGCCCAGCCCCAGTCGAACACGTATTCGCCGTATGAATGGCTTTTCAGGTAGCACGGCGCGACGCCGACGATCTGGCCGTCATCGTCCTCGACCACCAGATGGCGCTGGGCCCAGCCGGTTCGGCCGGACACCGCGCCGCTGTCTTCCAGCGCGCCGAGAAATTCGTGGCGCACGAACGGGTTTGCGGTTCCCGCGCAGGCGTTCCAATCCTCCGCCGCGATCTCATCGATCGCGCCCAGAACCTTCACCGTAACCGCTTCACCGCCGTCGGGCATGGGATGCTTTCCCTGCTGGATCACGAAATTTCGAACACCGCGTCCACTTCGACCGCCACGTTGAACGGCAGGCAGGCGGCGGCGACCGCGAAACGCGCGTGCCGTCCGGCATCGCCGAACACATCGACGAACACATCCGACGCGCCGTTGATGATTTTGGGCGCATCGGTGAAATCCTGTGTGCCGTTGACGAAGCCGCCCACTTTCAGGCAGCGGGTCACCCGGTCCAGATCGCCGCCGCAGGCCGCTTTGACCTGGGCGATCACATTCAGCGCGCAGTAGCGGGCCGCCTTCAGACCGGTCTCCGTGTCCGCGTCATCGCCCAGCTTTCCGGTAATCATTTCGTCGCCGATCCTGGGGACCTGCCCGGACACAAACACCAGGTTCCCCGAGATCGTGTACGGAACGTAATTTGCCGCCGGGGCCAGGACGTCGGGCAGGGTGATGCCCAGTTCCTTCAGCCGCGCGTCGATTTTTCCAGCCATGCGTCATGCTCTCCCGATAGCGTTCCCAATTGCGTTCCATGTTCAGGGGTCAGCTTAACGCGTTTTTGCCGGCGGGTCTTTCTTTCCCTTCGCCGCCTTCATAGACCATGAAGCGGCCGCGCCGGACGCCGGATGCTCCGGGTGCCCAGGACGCTTCGGTTGCGCCGCGTCCCGTGATGTCCAGAAACGGATGCGCGGCCCGTCCCATGCGGCCGCTGCTTTCGGGGGTATTCGGCGACCAGTCGAAAACCGGCAGATGTTCCGGCTTGATATGGGGCGCGCCGTCGAATGTCATGGCGCCGCAACAATAGCGCGTCGCCTGTGCGATCTGGTCCCGGCTGAATTGCCGGATCCTCGGGTCATCCGCGCCGAGGGCATGGCGGATATCGGTCACGACGCCCGACGCCGCTTCGGCGGCCCGGATGGCGGCGGTGTTGAACCCGGCCATGATCATGATGTGATGGTTGATCCCCGGCGCGGTTTCCAGCGTGCCGCGCCCCAAAACAAACCGCGTGATGTCTTCGATCTGGACCGGGTTGTAGCCGAGGCCGGACAGCGCCCCCAGAATTTGCGGGTTCATGTGTTTTCCGAGACCGCCGGAATGGGACGTGGCGAATTTGGCCAGCGCGAACCCCGGTTCAATCCCGACCGCCTCCGTATCAAGCAGACGGCAGGAATCGCGCCGCGACGGGGTCACGGAGATTTTGGAGTTGCGAAATCCATGCCGCCCGCCATCGGCCAGCGCCTGGTCCCAGCAACGCCGCGCCGTGGCCGCCGCCCTGCAATCGGGCAGATCCCGCGCCGCGCGCGCGCAC
>CALGIA010000217.1 GCA_937916005.1 uncultured Rhodospirillaceae bacterium | reverse complement strand
GGCTGGGGATTTACGGTGGAAACCGCGACCCAGGGCATCCGGATCGTGCTCAGCTGCGTGCTCGACAAATATCCCAACCTCAAGATCATCCTGGGCCATCTCGGTGAATCCCTGCCGTTCTCGCTCTGGCGGATCGACCAGGCATTGTCGCGCCCGGGAAACAAATCTTCGTCCTCGTCATCGTTCCGCGATGCGTTCAGCGAACATTTCTGGATCACCACCAGCGGCAATTTTTCCAACCCCGCTTTGCTGTGCTGCGTGATGGAAATGGGCATCGACCGGATCCTGTTTTCCGTCGATTACCCGTTCGTGGAAAACCCGCCCGGCGTCGAATGGGTCGAAAACGACGTGCCGCTCTGCAAGGAAGACCGCATCAAGATACTCAGCGGCAATGCGGAAAAACTGCTGCGCATGTAAGATGTCGGAGAGATGCCCATGACCCGGTTTCCACCGGGCCAATCCTGGAGCCATAATGTGGTGGCCGAGGGATATTGCGATCTGGACGGCAAACCCGCCTTCAAGCTCGCAATTCAGGAGAAGGCCGGGAAGTGGTATCTCTATGTGGCCCATCTGTGGCATCGGGGGTGGTCGGTTATCGACGTGACCGACCCCGCCGCGCCGCGCATGATCCGCACCATCGAAGGCCCGCCGAACACCTGGACGATCCAGCTTCAGATCGCCGACGGCAAGATGATCACCGGGCTGGAACGCATGCCGCCGGTCTGGGGCGGCGACCCGGACGCGCCATTTTCCGAGGGCATCCTGATCTGGGATGTGGAAGACCCGGAAGACCCGAAACGGATCGGATCGTTTTCAACCGGCGGCACCGGCACCCATCGCAATTATTACGATGGCGGACGTTATGTTCACCTGACCGCGGGCGTGCCGGGATATACCGGCAATATCTACATGATTGTCGATATCGAAGACCCGGCCAACCCGGTCGAAATATCGCGCTGGTGGCATGAGGGCCAGTGGCAGGCGGGGGTGCAGTCGGGCGGAGAAAGCGCGCCGCCGCCCCATACCTCGCTCCATGGCGGGGCCTATATCGTTGGCGACCGGGCCTATCTTCCCCATGGCGGCGCGGGCGTGATTATCCTGGATATTTCCGATATCACCCAACCCCGCAAGGTCAGCCAGTTCCGCGTTTCGCCGCCCTACGTGTCGCTGTTCGGCATTCATTCGGCGGTTCCGATTCCGTCTCGCAAGCTGGTCGCCGCCAATTCGGAAGCCATCCGGGAAAACTGTGACGAACCGCTCGGATTTGTCGGGCTGATCGATATCAGCAACGAGGCGGAACCCCGGCTGGTGTCCACAATGCCCCTGCCCGCCCCGCCGCCCGGCGCGCCGTTCAGGAATTTCTGTGAATTCGGCGGACGGTTCGGTCCCCACAACCAGCACCAGGCGCAGAATCAGGCGGCGCTGATGCAGAACGACAATCTGATCTACATGACCTATTTCAACGCCGGTCTACGGATCTTCGACATTTCCGACGAACGCCTGCCGGTCGAAGTGGGATATTTCGTGCCGCCGGTGCCGGAAACCCGCCGGGGCGGACTTCCCAAGACCATGGCGCCCCAATCGGAAGACGTCCTGGTCGACGCAAGGGGCTGCATCTACGTGTCGGACAAGAACCACGGAATCTACATCCTGCGCCACGAAATCTAGCAGAATTCTAGGCGTCGGGACGGGTCTCAAAATGGGACGGAACCGCCGCGGCGAAGTTATCGATCCATGAAATCAGCCCGGGATTGCGCGCCCGCCAGTCGACCTGCTTCCTGAAATCCAGATAGCCCAGCGCGCAGGCGACGGCGATTGCCCCCACATCCACCGGATCGATGGACGGCGGCGCGGCTTCAAGGGAATCCAGCGCGCGTTCGATCTTGCCGCGCTGACGGGCGAGCCAGTTTTCATTGGGTTCCTGATCGGGGCGAAAACGGGTTTCATACACAATGAGAATTGCCGCGTCGGCGATGCCGTCTCCCAGCGCCTGAACGCGCAACGCCTCAAATCGGGCGTCCATATCGGTGGGGATCAGCTTTCCGCCCCCCGCGACGGAATCGAGATATTCGACGATAACGCGGCTGTCATACAGCACGCGCCCATCTTCCAGAATCAGTGCGGGGATTTTGCCCAGCGGATTCTGTCCCAGGATGGAATCGTTGTCATCCTGGGTGTCGGACGGATCCAGCTTGATGTCGCCGTCGAGCCCCAGAATGGCGGCGGCAATCCTGACTTTCCGGACGAAGGGCGACGCGGCGGCCGAGCGAAGTGTGTATTTCATGAAAAACTTCCTCTATTCAAAATCATCAGGCGCCCAAAACGCGGGGCAGAACCCGGGTCTGATACAGTTCAAGGGACCGCATCAACTTGTCATGGGGAATCAGCGAATTGAAGGTCCAGGCGAAAACCCAGTCGACGGGCCGGTCCTTCATCATGGCTTCAAGCCGCCGGCACACCGTATCGACCGAGCCCACCAGGGCATAGCCCTGGGCGACCATTTCCTCGTCGGACGGCATTTCGCCCGTATCCGGGTCGATCATGCCGCGCCGGAAGCCGAACGGCACGAACCACAGATCGCCGGCGAACCGGCTGGCGTTGCGCCACAAGGCAAAGGCCTCCGCATCGGTGTCGGCCACCACCACATCACGCAGATACGCCACCCCGTCACCCGGAGCCCGGCCGGACACCTCCGCATAAAGCTCGACAAGCCGGGTTTCGTTTTTCAGATGCAGCGGCGGCAGCACCGCGGTCGCGCCCTCGGCGGCGCACCAGCGGATGCTGTTATCGGACGACGCAAAGGGCTGAAACAGCGGCGGGTGGGGTTTCTGCAAGGGTTTCGGCACCACGCCGACGGATTTCAGGACGCCGTTTTCGACCCCCTTGCCGTATTTCTGTGTGGCCTCGATATCCCATGGGGTGCCGTCCAGCGGCACGGTCCACAGCTTGCCCTCATGGGTCAGCATTTCCTCGGTCCAGCATTTCTTGATGATGGCGAAGTTTTCCTCGAACGCGGCGCGGTTGGCGGCGTCGATCTCATCATGCTGATGGGGCAGCGCGCCCTGAATGCCGTGGGCGTGCTGCGCCATGATATCGACCCACCGGCGCTGATAGCCGCGCGCGAACCCCACATCGACGCGGCCGCCGGACATGTGGTCCAGCATGGCGATATCCTCGGCGACGCGGATCGGGTTGGCGGCCGGCAGCACGATGCCCAGTTGACCGACCCGGATGCGCTTGGTCTGCATGGCGATGAACAGATCCAGCATGATGGGGTTGTTGGAAAGTTCGATGCCTTCCACGTGGAAATGATGTTCGGTGAAGCTGATGGAATGATAGCCGAGATCATCGGCGAGACGCGCCTGCTCGCCGACTTCGGCCAGCATCTTTGTATAGAGTTCCAGCCGCATTCCCGCCATACCGGCCTCGATATCGGCCCGGTCACCGACCGTCGGCAGGTAGAACAAGGATGTTTTCATTTTTATGATTCCCTCCGAAACGTAATCGTTCGGAAGAAATTGTATCAGTTGATGCTGCGCGACGCCGGAAAATTAATCATCACGACCGTGCCGGTGCCCTTGCTGCTATGCAGTTCAAGTGTGCCGCCATGCAGTTCAACCAGCGACTTGGCGAGCGGCAGGCCCAGCCCCGTGCCCTCTTCACGCTCGGCAACGTCTTCGCCGACCTGGGTGAACGGCGTCAGCGCGCCGGGAAGGTCTTCCGCCGCGATGCCGACCCCCGTGTCGGCGACTTCCATCGTAATGCCGCCATCGTCGCGCTGGCGCGCGCGCGCGGTAATGGTTCCGCCGGCATCGGTAAACTTGACCGCGTTGGTCAACAGATTGAGCAGCACCTGGCGAAGCAGGCGCGGATCGGCGCGCAGCCTGGCGATATTATCCGGGATTTCCACATTGAGCCGAAGCCGTCCGGTGGCGGCCCGCCCCTCAACCAGGCGAATGGCCGAATGGATCGCTTCCCGGACAAGGATTGTTTCATCGTTCAAGCGGACTTCTCCGGCCTCGACCTTCGACAGATCCAGCACATCGTTGATC
>CALGIA010000216.1 GCA_937916005.1 uncultured Rhodospirillaceae bacterium | reverse complement strand
TGACGGCGACCGACATCGTGGTCACGGTCACGGAATTACTGCGGGCGGTGAACCTCAATACTTTCGATCTGGCCATGTGGTTCCGTCGCCCGCGGCCCGACGACGCCCCGTGATCAGATCGTCAGCTGTGCTCTAACGCCAATCGTCGATCACCAGGCTGTTCGCCCGATTATACCCGGGCTGGTCGGCACGCATCATGATGACGCCGTTCATGGTGGTGCGAAATCCAGCCTCCTGCATGAGTCTGTAGGCCGCCGTGCGTTCGGAATTTGCGCCGGCGGCTATTTCCGGAGCCCCTCGCCTTGCGGCCAGGGCTTCGCATGACGCAAGCAGGGATTTGAATAATGCATTCCCACCTTCGTCATTCTTCACCATTCCGAATTTGACCAACAGGCGGGCGCTTGATGCTTCCGATCCTGCGCCATGATGACAGATCGCGAAGCCGGCGGGTGCGCCGTCGCGGCGCAGCATCAGCGTATCGCCAAGGCCGAGTTCCGTGACCGTCCGGATTTCCCGGCTGAGATCAAGCCCCGGATGAAGCCCACCGGCCAACGTCCCGCACTCGGCCAGGGCGTTCTCATATCCCGCATCATCCAAATCCGAAAACAGCGTATAGCCGGGAGAAGCCGTTGATGCTTGCACCGGTTTCATCATCACGCCGGTGATGCGGCGCATCCAGAACCCGAATTGTTCATAGAGCCGGATATGGGATGAACTCTGGGGATGGGTAAACAAACCGGTGAAATCAAAATCCCGTTGATCGAGATAATCCACCATCGGCGTCATCATCCGGTGCGCGATACCCTTGCCCCAATGGCCGGGATCAACCGCAAGCGGACCGAGCACGGCCACGCTGCCCCAATCCATGACCATACCCGAGGCAACCGGACGGCCGTCCAGCTCGCCCACAAAAGCCCCATGAGGATTTGCATGGTGGCGTCCGGATACGGCCTCCCCATCGCCGCGAAATTTCGTCGGGTCGGGCACGCCGAAGAATGTACCGAAGGCGATGCGCGTAATCCTCTCTGCTTCGGCGACGTCTGCCGGGACCATCGGTCGGATCGTAAGCGCCATCGGGTCAGGCCTTGCGCAATTCCACATCCATGGCGCCGATGCGTTCGAATTCGCAATGCATCACGTCGCCGGGCTCCACCGGCCCGACGCCTTCCGGCGTACCGGTCATGATCACGTCGCCCGGGTAAAGGGTATAAAAGCTCGACGCATATTCGATCAGCCGACGGCAGTCGAAAATCAGATCGCTGGTATTGGCCTTTTGGCGAACTTGGCCGTTCACGCGGATTTCGAATTTCAGATTATCCGGATCGGAAATTTCATCGGCGGTCACAAGCCAGGGACCGAGCACGGAATAGCCATCGATTCCCTTGCGCATGGACCGGTCTTCGGGGCCGCGCACGGTCATATCGAGACCGATGGAATAGCCGGCCACATAGTCCAGGGCATTGTCATAAGAAACATTCTTGGCCTCGCGCCCGATCACCATGGCCAGCTCGATTTCATGGTCATTGCGCCGATCGGGAAAATGCAGCGCCACGCCTTCCGACGGCCCGACCAACACATTCTGTTTCAGAAACAGACCGCATTCTTCGATGGTTTTGACCTTGCTGCCGAAATGGATTCCTTCATCCTGTATCGATTCTTCCAGATGCTTTTTGTAATTGACCGGCGCGCCGATGACCTTGGTCGGGTTGGCGACCGGGCTGTGGATTTTGACGCTGGTATGGCGTTGCACGAAGCCCCATTTGCGCAGGGTTCCGGCCAGCAGTTTGACATTGTCCAGATTGGCGATGAAGGCGTCTCCCGGCGGGCGCGGCCAACCGGATTGGGGGATCGCTTCGAGCGCCTCGGACACATCGATGAGCTGTTCGTTCTCGACCACGCCGAGCTTGTTATCGTTATATATGCACAGTTTCATGGTCTCTTCCTGTCATTCAACCCGGTATTCGTCACGCGCGCCGGGGGCCCAGCGCATCCCGTGACCCGGAACGGTTTCGTTAAATT
The DNA here is from genome assembly GCA_937916005.1 of uncultured Rhodospirillaceae bacterium. GTDB lineage: Bacteria > Pseudomonadota > Alphaproteobacteria > MPNO01 > MPNO01 > CALGIA01. The sequence goes on along the minus strand of CALGIA010000216.1, from coordinate 843 downwards.
TCATCATGCCGTTCGAGTCCATTTGGGGCAGATCGACGAATAGGGGCTCTAGCAGCGGGAAATCCTCCAGCCATCTGACCGCCGGCGACGCAGCCGCCAGATGAACGAACAGTGCTGGCAGAAAATGCGGCGCGACGGTCATGCCATAATGTTCGGCAAGCTGGGCAACCCGCAGACATTCCGTGATGCCCCCCATCATGGCGAGATCCGGTTGAACGATGGCGCACGACCCCGCCGCGAAAAACGGAGTGAGTTCCACGCTGCCCTGGTGATGCTCGCCCGTCGCGATTGGAACCGGGCAGTCCCGCGCCAACAATGCATAGCCGTTGACGTCGGATGCGGGCAAGGGTTCCTCGAACCACAACGCGTTGATCTCGGCCAGTTCCGCGGCAAGCCAGCGCGCGCGCGGCAGATCGCATTTTTCGTTGGCGTCCACCATGATATCCACGTCATCGGGAAGCGCTGCAACCACGGCATGGATGCGCGCCACATCCGCATGATTGCCGGCCACGCGGAGCTTGACCGCCGAACAGCCGGCCTTGGCGTACTCCACGGCGCGTGCGCTCGCCGCCTCGGGATCCTGGGTCGGCCCGAACCCGCCGGACCCATAGACCGGCAGGGGCCGCGCGGCACCGCCGAGAACGCTGCCAAGCGGTTCGCCAAGCCGTTTGGCGTACAGATCCCACGCCGCCACATCGATCGCCGCGATCGCCAGATAACCGGTGCCCCGGCCTAGCCGGTTGAGCGATGCGGAAAGACGCCGCCACAAGGCTGCCGGATGAAGCCCGGCTTCCCCGGCCACAAAACGGTCGAGCAGATCGGCGGCATGATCGCGCACCACAG
>CALGIA010000215.1 GCA_937916005.1 uncultured Rhodospirillaceae bacterium | reverse complement strand
GCAAGGAGGTAATTGTATCTGCATGCCGTCTACTTGATCCCCGCTCTCGGCGATGGGAAGCTGTGAAATCCGAATTGGGGGAGACCAGGCCGTGGACAAAATCGAAATTCGTAATGTGGGCGTCGTGGGGCTGGGCGCCATGGGCGGGCAGCTCGCGCGCCATCTTCGGGAAGCCGGATTCGCGGTCATCGGATACGATCTTCGCGCCGAGGCGGTGGCCGCGGCTGAGAAGTCCGGCGTCGAGCCGGCGGAGACCCTATCCAGTCTCGCGGCGCGGAGCGATCTGATCATCATCGGCGTCGGGTTCGATTCCGAGGTTGAGGCGGTCATTTTCGACGATGATGCGTTGCTTGCGGGCGCCCGGCCCGGCACCGTTATCGCCATCGCCTCGACAGCGGCCCCGACGACCATGAAAAAGATTGTCGCGCGCGCCGACCGGCCCGATTTGAATTTTCTTGATATTCCCATGTGCCGGGGCGAGCAGGCGGCCATCGACGGCAAGCTGCTGATCATGGGAGGCGGCGACGCGGCGACTTTCGATTCCTGCCGGCCCGCCTTTGGAACATTTTCCAATTCGATCCACTATCTCGGCGAACTTGGCGCGGGTCAGGTCGGCAAGCTGGTCAATAATCTGATCCTCTGGGCCTGTATTTCGGCCAATTACGAAGGTTTGAAACTGGCCGACAGCCTTGGCGTGGAGTCTGGGCCCCTGGTCGCCGCCCTGTTGGATTCGAGCGCCCATAACTGGGCCATGGAAAGCGGCGTCGGCGCGTTGCCCATGCCGTGGGCTGAAAAAGACATGACCATTGTGCTGAAAGAAGCCGATGACGCGCGGGTCAGCCTGCCTCTATCGGGCACCATCAAGGAAGTCATCAAGGGCATCAAGATCGAACTCGGTCAGGACATGCCGAAAACTTCTGACGGCTAGGAAACCGTTACGCCGCGCTTGCCGGCGTCGCGGTCCTGATGCGCGGGGCTGAAATCCCGATGGTCTGAAGCAGTTCGCCAAGTTCGCGCCGCGCCGCGCTGCGGCTGGATGCCCGGCGGTCATTCAATTCGCTCAGATCCAGATCGAGCAACGTCAGCCCCTCAAGGAACATTTCGCGAAACACCACCCGTTCTCCGAAACCCGGGGCCAGGCGGAAACCGATCCGTTCGGCGAGAAGTTCCATCAATCCGGTGATTTCCAGCTGGTTGCGGGAAGCGATATGGGACAGACGATTGCGCATCACGATCCAGTCAATGGGGTCAAGCCCGGCATTGGCGCGACGATTGTTCTGTTCCCAGACCATCTGGGTATAGATGCCCGGCCCCAGCGCGTCGCGATTTACGGTGTCGAGCTGTGCAATGATATCTATATCGAGCAGGCTGTCGTTAATCGGCGTGATCAATGTATCCGCGTTGAGATGCGCCATGCGCGCCAGGTGGGTATCGTTGCCGGGCGTGTCCACGACGATGTAATCGCAGTGCCGAAGGTCATTGAATGCACCGCGCGCCCAGGCGGTTTCAGACGCCGTTGCGGCCGGCCCCATGGCCGAGTCGTTGCGTCCGATCCGGCGATGAAGTGGTCCGACAAGCGGCCGGCCCATGGCTTCGGCGCGGGCGTTCCGATTGGCCAGATAACGGCTCAAGGTTCCCTGACGGTAGTCGAAATCGATTGATCCCACGGAAAAACCCATCTTGGTCAACACCACGGCGAGGTGCATGGCCGTCGTTGATTTCCCCGTCCCGCCCTTTTCGCTTCCAAGGGCGATAACATGGGGGCGGTGGCTTTGGTCGAGGGCATATGCGATTTCCGAATCCATCAATATTCCTCATTCGATTTATGGGATCGTGGTTATTTTTCGTGGCGGTCCCAAATTCATTTCATCAAAACTTGATCCGCCACTCCGGCGCATTGGGCCGCGCGCCGCGCGTGATTTTTTCCACCATCGGCTCTTCTGTCTTTGGCAGGTCTGCTTCAGACTGCCGGGTCCCGGGGGACTCCATGGTTTTGGGCTCGATGGATTTCAATGATGGGAGCGGTTTTTCATCGGCCTGGTTCACGACCGGTTCGGCCTGACGCTCGCTATACGCCTGTAGCGCCGCGACGCGCCGGGCCAATGGCTCGGTCGCCGCCCATGCCACAAATTCCCGACCGTCGGCTTCGCGTTGTACCGCGGCCCACTGGTTGCGCCTGTTGGAATAGGTCGCCAACACGATGTTTTCGCCGGGTATGGCCGCATCCAGGGTGCGGGAAAAGGGGGGCGGGCGGTCGTCGAGCAACTCGCCGGCCACGTCCAGTGAAAACGAACCCTCGGTCATGACGTCGCGCAGGGTTTCCGTCCGCAAATCGGCGCCGGCCAGCGCATAGGCCACAAGGGTATCCAGCGTCAACCCGCCTTCTTCAGCATCGCTCAGCGATACAAGCAACTCGTCAAGCCGTGCGGCTGGGTGGGTTTTAGCCCAGTCTGCCATTCAAGTTCTCCGCGGGCCGCACATCCAGATACAGCAACCATGAAAATTCCAGTGACTCTACCGCATTGCAAGCCCATTGAGAATCCTTAACAAGCAACAAGTGATTCGAACCAAATGAGCGCTGCTGCTATAATCGGCGTCGGTATTATCCTGCCGGAAAGGCCCATTCATGTCTGATTCGTCCTGGTCCGTTTATCAGTCCGGTGAAATTCACTCCGATTGGCGCGGGCGAATCCAGTCCGGCGCGGAAAGCGCGGGTCTGTCCGTTGAATTCCTGTCGCCGGTCACGGAACAAGCGTCCAGCGATGATGCGGGCGTCGAAATTCTCGGCGCCGAGCAGAATAGTTTCTGGCATGACCACAAGGGCGCCAAGCTTAACGCCACTCGGACCCGCACGTTAATTGAGCGGGCCGACATCGTCGTGGTTCGTTTCGGGGATAAATACCGGCAATGGAACGCCGCGTTCGACGCAGGCTATGCCGCCGCGCTCGGCGTGCCCCCTAGTGACCCTGCATGACCCCGAACACACACATGCGTTGAAGGAAGTCGATGGCGCGGCGCTCGCCGTGGCCGAAACACCCGAACAAATCGTCCGAATACTGGAATATGTGATCGAGGGACGTCTATAGAGCAGACCGCGTTCAAATGATCTTGACGATGCCCTTCACCGTTATGGCCAGGGCGGCGCATAGCAGCAGAATCCGTAGTGCCGCATAGAACCGGGCCGGGCTTGAGGCGCGGAAGAACCTGGTTCCGGTCCAGGTGCCGAGGAAGATCATCGGAACCAGCAGCGTTGTTTCCAGCACCATGGAGAGGCTGAATGCGCTTGCCGCGATCAACAACGTCAAGCGCACGAACATCAGCACGCCGGCGGTCACCATGCTGGTGCCGCGCAGACTGGCCGGGGTGGCGCAGGCGATCTTGAGATAGACCGCGAGGAAATATATACCGCCACCACCTGAGACCGCGCCGGCAGCGCCCGAAAATAGCGACAGCACGGCGGCTACGCGGCGCGATCGCAAATCGATCACCCGGCCCAGCCTTTCAAACAGGGAAAGCTGGTCGAACAGAACAATGGCGCCGATAAGCAGCCCCATCACCAGCATCAGCCAGTCCCCTGCCAGCATGGTGAAGGCCCAGGTGCCGATGACAGACCCCAGCAACATGCCGGCCAGCAACGGCTTGGTGACCTTCCAGTCGGCGCTGCGGACACCCTGTGGCAATAGATGGGCCTGGGCCACCAGCGAGGCCAGCAGGACCACCAGGATCGCGTGATGGGGTCCCAATATCCAGGCGGTGATCAGCACGATCGGCATGTTCGATCCGAACCCGAACGCGCCCCGGATAAAAAATCCGAGAAAATAGGTCACGAACACGCCGAGGACCGCCCAGTTGGACAGATCGGCGAACGGCGCGGCGTGAGCGGGGAGTATGTCGCTGAGCATCAACCTGCGCGCTTTAACCCGGCAGGAAGTCTTCCAGCTTTACATCGTCGAAATTCTTCGGCATGGCGCGTTCGAACCGCATGCGCTGTTCGGTCTGGGTGGTGGCGGGCTTGGTCGCATCGATCATCCACTTGGTGCCGATGCGGTGATGACTCGACTGGCCTTCGGCGACGGGCGACGAATTGTCCAGCGGGAACACCCGCGTGTTGGGGATCATGACCACGTCTTTTTCGGCGTGAACCCGCGTGGTCATGGACCACATCACCTGGCGCAGATCGGCCGCGTCAATGTCGTCATCGACCGCGATGGCCAGCTTGGGGTGCAGATAAGGTCCGGACAGGGCCGCCATCAACGCGGTCTTGGCCTGACCTTCAACCCGGGGGCGCAACTTGATGATGATGGCCATCAGGCCCGATGACTCGATGCATTTGACGTCCAGCAGGTCCAGCCCGCCTTCCACATTGATGATGTGCTGGCGGGTCGCGACCTCGATGCCGAGCGCTGTGGTGGCCTGGGTCTCCGTGACCGGGAAGCCGCAATGCAGCGCATAAAATGTCGGGTCCTTGCGGCGGGTGATCGCCTTGACCTTGAAGATCTCGGCAACGCCGCGCGGAGCATAGGTGCCGGGGACTTCGCCGAACGGCCCTTCGGGATCGGTATAATTGGGCAGAATTTCGCCTTCGAGCACCATCTCGGCCTCGGCGGGGACTTCCATGTCGATGGTCTCGCACCTGACCATCCGGACCGGTTCGCCGAGTAACCCGCCCGCGACGGAAAGTTCATCGACTCCGAACCCCGTGGTAAAGGCCGACCCGAAGAAGATCGCCGGGTGGGCGCCATAGACCATGGCGACCGGCATGGGCTCGTCCCGTTCGCAATACATGTCGTAAATCAGGCGCATCTGGCGATGCAGCATGATGAAGCCGGTCTTGTCCTTGCCCATGATCTGCTGGCGGTGGATCGAGATATTGCGTATGCCCGTATTGGGGTCCTTCACGATGCCCATGCCCGACGCCATGTAGCGTCCGCCGTCCAGTTCCGAAACGATCATCGACGGGATGTCGTACAGATCAATGTCGTCGCCGGTGAGGATGACTTCGCGCACCGGGGCGTCGGCGGAATCGATGATCACCGCTTCCTGTGGTTTGGACGCGCGCTGCTGGATGCCGGCCAGAATTTCGCTTTCGTCCAGCCCCAGCCCGATCGCCCATTTCTTGCGGTCGGCGAGAATCTGGCTGCAGGCCGTCCAGCCGTCATGGCCCTTGATGTTGGTGAACAGGCTTGATTTGCCCAGTTCATTATATGTCTTCCATTCCACTGCCGACATATTGGTCAGCGGGTCTACTTCCTTGGTGAAGCGGATCAGTTCGCCCTGTTGTTCTAGATTGGCGAGAAAGCTGCGGAAAGATTGATCTGGCATGAAAGCTGTTCCTTGTAACCACGCGCCGACGGGCGCCGGCAAAATACTGTTCTCGGGCTTTTTTAAGGCGTCCGACCCCCTGGGCGCAACTGTTTAGGTCGTGGATGGCTCTGAATCGGAAAGCCGGGCAAATCGTGCCC
>CALGIA010000214.1 GCA_937916005.1 uncultured Rhodospirillaceae bacterium | reverse complement strand
CGCCAGGATACGCCGCCTTCATTCTCCATCACCAAGATTCAGCTATAGCTCTACCTATCTGGCGGCTGCCCGGTTGGATTTGGACGCCGCCGCCGCCTATTACGGCACCCAGATTCACGAATTTCTGGACGAGGCCAAAAACATCGCCTGCCCGGCAATCTTCCACATGGGCGACCGGGACGACCGTGTTCCCCAGGACCTGCCCGACAGGGTGCGGGCGGCGGTGGCCGGCATGCCCAATATCACCACGCATCTGTATGACGCGGGACATGCCTTTGCCCACTCAGGCCGGAAGGATCTTTATTCGGAAGTGGCAAGCCGGCAAGCCCATGCCCGGACCTTCGACTTGTTCAATAAACTACGCTAGCTCCGGACTGGCCGCGTCGTCAGGCGCCGCAACATTTTTTGAATTTTTTCCCGGACCCGCAGGGGCAGGTCTGGTTGCGTCCGATCTTCTCGGCCCGTCTCTGCTCGACCTTGGGGTTGATTTCCCCATCCACATAGACCCAGCGTCCGTCTTCGCGTCGAAAATTCGATCGCTCCCGGTGGAACAGCAACTCGCCGTCCTTCTTGAAGCGCGCCGCGAAATAGACCGTGCCGGTGTTGTCGTCCGCGCCGCCGTCGGTGACGTCGAAAATCTCCAGACCGATCCAGTCGATCGACATGCTTTCGGCCTCCGCCCGGTCGAAGCTGTCGACCTCGTCCCTGGCCTGGGTATTTTCGATGTGATCCAGATCGCCGCGAACGAACGCCGTGTATCTGGACCGCATCAGCGCTTCGGCGGTTGGCGCGGCAGCATTGCCGGCGATGATGGGGCCGCAGCATTTATCCAGACCGGAGCCGGAACCACAGGGACACTCAAACATGGGAGCCTTGGAAGCCATGATTATCCGATCGCCTTGCCGTAGCGCCAGCGCTCAATGGTGACGTCCTTGAATGCGCCATTGCCGTACATGGGCTCGCCGGCCCAGAACGCATCGCACGCGGCCCGGTCGGGAAATTCCACAATGAACAGGCTTCCGATCAGCTTGGTGCCGTCGTCATTGAACATGGGCCCGCGCGCGATATAGCGGTCCATCACCGAGGCCTGAAATTTGTGATGCGCTTCCGCAACCTCCTTGCGCCTCGCTTCGCCGTCGGGCCCGTCGATGGCGGTGATCAGAAACTGCTGCCAGCCCGCCTGGCGCGGGTAGTCGAGTTGCCGAAACTCCATGCTCGATGAAAAGCGGGTGATGCTGACCTGGCCGAACGCGCCGGCCTTGTTATAGGGCTCCTCCGCCAGCCACGCCTCGGCCGCCGCCCGGTCGGGCGCATCCAGCAGGGTCACCGAGCCGAGCGGCTGCACCCCGTCATCGCCGAGAATAGGGCCGGCGAACCGGATGATGTCCCGGCTGCCACGCAGATATTCCAAATGTTGATCCATGGCCGCCTCGCGCGCCGCGATGCCGCCATCGGGCTTCAGGTTCCCGCGCACGACCCAGGTCGGGCTCTTGGCGCGGTAGTATTCCTTGATCTGGTCTTCGGTCAGACCGTAGCGCGGATCGCCCGGCAGCGTACCGGACGGGTTCTCTGATTCTGGCATGGGTGTGTCCTCCTCCGGCTTTAGTAACATGATGAAACCGATGGCGGTCAAGCGCGGATTGTACATCCAGCGATTTTGAGTCATGTTTGAAAATCCGATTTGGAATCTTCACGCTCATTCAATCTTGGAATGTCAGGAACAGAACAATGACCTATCGAACCCGCTTAACAATTGCCGCCGTCGCCGCTGTCGTCGGCGCGTCACTGCTCGCCGCGCCGGCCGCACGGGCAGACTCGGTGGCGGATTTCTACACCGGCAAACAGCTCAAGATATTAATCGGCTATGGGGCGGGCGGCGGTTACGACACCGTGACCCGGATCCTGAGCAAGCATCTGTCCA
>CALGIA010000213.1 GCA_937916005.1 uncultured Rhodospirillaceae bacterium | reverse complement strand
AACCCCCGTTTCAGCCCCGTCATGGACAAGCTGAATTTTTTATCCCTTTGGGTCAGGCGGCCGCAAAGCATGGGCGCGATTGCCCCGAGCAGCCAGTGTCTGGCGACCGCAATCGCGCGCGAGGTTGATTACAGTCTTCCCGGCGTTGTGGTCGAACTCGGCGCCGGCACCGGCAGCATCACGGCGGCCCTGATCGAAAATGCCGCCGACCCGCGCCAGATTGTCGTGGTCGAGCGGGAAGCCTCTCTTTGCCGGCTTTTGCGGAAGCGTTTTCCGCTTATCCGCGTTATCCGCGGCGATGCCCGGGAACTGGAACGCCTGATCACCCGTTCGGATATCGGGCCCGTCAAGGCGGTGGTTTCCGGCCTGCCCCTGCTGAACATGCCCAACCAGGACCGGAGTGAAATCATAGATCAATGCTTTGCGATCATGCTTCCCGACGGCGTCCTGGTGCAATTCACCTATGGCTCAGCGGCGCCGGTCCCCCGTTCCGTCGCACGGGAATCAGGTATCGCCGGAGAACGCGCCGGATGGGTTCTGCGCAACCTGCCACCCGCGGCGATCTGGCGATACAGCCGCGACCAAACAGCGCGCGCGGCCTAGTCGCACCGGGCAAATCCACGCCCCTATATATTTGTTATTTTCGCTTTGATTTGGCGCTGTGGCGACGGATCCAGCTACGCACCTGGGCTTCCGCCTCCCGGGCCTGCGGTTTTTCCATATTGCTGGATAGATTATTGCGTGCGGCCGCGGCCGCATCCCGGCCCGCTCCCGGCGGAAACGTGATCGCCGCCAAGCCATACCATTTGAGCGCCTGAACTTCGTCTTTCGGCACACCGTCACCGGTTTCATAGGCGCGCCCGAGATTGTACTGGGCAATATTGAGACCCTTGTCCGCCGCCTTGGCGAACCATTCAGCGGCCTGGGCCGGATCGCGCTTGACGCCGAGCCCCTTCAGATAGGCGATGGCCAGATTGAACTGTGCGCCCGAATGTCCTTTTTCCGCCACCTTGCGGAACCATTTAACGGATTCGGCGTTATCCTGTTTTACGCCCTTGCCGGTCTTATAGGCGACAGCCAGGTTCATCTGGGCATATGCATGGTCCAGTTCGGCCGCCTGACGGAACAGCGACACCGCCCACTCGTCATTACGCGCGACGCCCCGCCCATCGGCGTACATAAGCCCAAGATTGAATAGCGCCCCCGCATGGCCTTTTTCGGCGAGGGGTTTCCATTCCCGAAGCGCCGCCGCGAAATCCCCCCGCTGCGCCGCCGCCAGCCCTTCGTCAAACCCGGCATGAGCCGGATTGGCGCGCCCGAGCCCAAGCCCGACAAAAACCGCGACAATGGCCAGTGATTTGATCATGGGCCGGATTAGGCCTATTTTCGGGCTGCTGGTCAATGTTGTCAGGGACAACGCGGCGTTTTGAGCAATTGACAACCACCGAAATCCGACGCGATCATCGATCCAACCGAACGACTAACGCAAGGATACAAGACATGGACATACAGGAACTCGAAAATGCAATGGCATTGCTGATCGAAGATATGAACGGCGATCTCGGTGACAGCCACGAGATCTATCTGCGGCTGCAACAAACCCTGGCCGGCATGCGCGCCATGGGCATGCCATTGCCGGAAGATCTCGTCCAAATGGAACAGAAACTTGGCGAGGAATTCGAATCCGGCGCCAAGTGAGCTGACCTCGGACACATAAACCAAGAAAAAGTCTGGTGCGCCCGGCAGGATTCGAACCTGCGACCTGCGGATTAGAAGTCCGCTGCTCTATCCAGCTGAGCTACGGGCGCACTGGACAACATCGCTTAGCATCGCGCACACTGGCTTGTAAACGCCGTAGGTGCGTGGTGTCCATTGCTGGGAGATAGTTGTGGGTCGTTTGGGAAACAAGGCGGTGCTGATCACCGGCGGCGGCGGCGGCATTGGGGGCGCGATTGCCGAGCGCTTTGCCGCCGAGGGCGCGCGGGTGTTGTGCTGCGACCTGGATGAAATGGCGGCGGCCCGGGTGGCTGCAAAAATCGGCGGTGGCGCGACGGCCCATGGCTGTGACGTGTCTGACCCAATCACCGTACAGGCTGCGGTGGCGCGCGCCGTGGAGATGTTCGGCGCCCTGAATGTGTTGGTCAATGCCGCGGCGGGGCGCGAACCCATCGGCGATGTGGTCGATCTGTCGTTGGAAGACTGGCGACGCACGATCGACGTCAATCTCACCGGAATATTCCTGATGTGCAAATACGCGGCTCCCGAAATCGCGGCTACGGGCGGTGGTTCAATCGTCAATATCGCGTCTCAACTGGGCTCGGTGGTGGTTCCGAACCGCCCGGCCTATGTGACCACCAAGGCGGCTGTAATCCAGCTGTCCAGGTCCATGGCGGTTGATTTCGCCGACCGCAACATCCGGGTCAACAGCCTGTCGCCGGGCGCGACCGAGGCGGACCGGCTGCTGGTGCGTTTCAAGACCATGGAGGCCGCGCGCGCGGCCCTTGCCCCCCTGCACCCAATCGGACGGCTGGGCAGACCTGACGAGATCGCCGAAGCGGCGCTTTTTCTGGCCAGCGACGAATCAAGCTTCATGACCGGGTCGGATATGGTCGTCGACGGCGGCTATAACGCGGTCTGAGACATGCAAAACGCCATAGGGGATTTTTCCCCGGATTACCGCGCGGCCCGGGAAAAATTCCTTGCCGCCGCCAAAACCGCCTCGGCGAATGCCGACATCCGGATCGAGACTTTCGACAACCCTGCCCCGGGGCCAGATGGGTTGCCGGTCCATACGGATGTGGCGCTGATCGGCGACCCGGGCGCGCCCAATGTGCTGGTGGCAAATTCAGCAACCCACGGCGTGGAAGGATTTTGCGGTTCGGCCGCCTTGATCGGCTGGCTGCGCCGGGGCGATGCCGGAGCTTTGCCGTCAAACGTCCAGGCGGTGCTGATCCATGCCATCAATCCCCATGGTTTCGCCTGGGTCCGGCGAGTCACGGAAGACAATGTGGATCTCAACCGGAATTTCGGAAGCCACGGCGGGACCTATCCCACGAATCCGGACTATCGCGCCCTGCATAAGACCCTTGTGCCGGAAAAATGGAACAAGAAAAGCCTGGCCGCCTACACACGCATGGTGGAGGATTATGTGGCCAAAAACGGGGAATTTGCCCTTCAGGCGGCGATTACCCGTGGTCAGCACGACCACCCGGACGGGCTGTTTTACGCCGGCCGGGAGGCAAGCTGGTCCAACCGCACGTTCCATGAGATCCTGGATCGCTTCATCAAGGGCGCGAAATCCGTCGCCTTTCTTGATTTTCATACGGGGCTTGGGCCCTACGGCCATGGCACGCTGCTGGGCGGGTCCAGCGTGAAGGGGCGCATGGCGGACTGGTTCGGCGATGGCCGCGGATCGCCAACCCCCGGCAAATCCCTGTCCGCGCCCCTCGGCGGCGTGATTGGGGGCGCACTGCGCTCCGCCTGCAGCGGCGCCGATGTCACCAGCGTCACCGTGGAATTCGGCACCTACCCCGTTCTCCAGGTCCTGGAGGCCCTGCGCGCCGATAACTGGCTTCATCTCCATGGCGACCCGGAGTCCAAGCTGGGCCGGACTATAAAGGCCGATATCCGCAAACGGCTGTATCCCGACGAAGACGATTGGAAGGAACTGGTCGCGCTCCGGTCACGTCATGTTTTGCAACGCGCTGCAAATGGATTAATGATCAAACAAGAACAAATAGTGGACAA
>CALGIA010000212.1 GCA_937916005.1 uncultured Rhodospirillaceae bacterium | reverse complement strand
CATGAGCCGCATGTTCCAGGGCTATACGGATTATAAAGGCCCCATCGGCGGGCGTCGCACCGGTGTGCTGATTTCCACCGCGACCGGCGAATCCGTCGCCTTTGCCCTGTGGAATCTGGAAGAACGCGGCGATATGTTCATCGGCGCCGGCGAAAAAATCTATGAAGGCATGATCATCGGCGAACACACCCGGCCCAATGATCTCGAGGTCAACCCGCTCAAGGGCAAGCAGCTGAGCAACATGCGCGCCTCCGGCAAGGACGACGCGGTGCGCCTGACCACGCCTCGCAGCATGCGTCTCGAAGAAGCCGTCGCTTATATCGAGGATGATGAGCTGGTCGAGATTACCCCCAAATGCATCCGTTTGCGCAAACGCCTGCTCGACCCAATCGCCCGCAAGCGCGCCGGCCGCAAAGCCGAGGCGGGTTAGAAAAAACCGCCACTCGCCAAGACTCGCTCCGGCGGCTATGATTCCATCTGGTCATGCCGAATACAGTAGCATACGGCGGGTGGCGCGGAGCGTTGGCCGTTTACGGCAACCGCCGCCAGCTCGTTATTTTCCTGATGGGGTTTTCCAGCGGCCTGCCCTTGCTGCTGGGATTTTCGACCCTGTCCTATTGGCTCGCCAAGGAAGGCGTGGCGTTGGCGGCAATCGGTGGGCTGCTGACGGTCTCGACCCCCTATTCCCTGAAATTTCTGTGGGCCCCGGCGCTCGATCATGTGCGGCTGCCGGTCTTTACCCGCCTGTTGGGCCGTCGCCGGGGCTGGGCCTTGTTTATCCAGATCATGCTGATGGGCGCCATTGTGGCGCTGGGAGCTTCGGACCCGGCGGATAATCTGGTCTATATGGCGGCGATGGCGCTGGTGGTCGCTTTTCTGTCGGCCAGCCAGGATATCGTGATCGATGCCTACCGGATCGAAATCCTCGATGAAGACGAACAGGGCGCGGGCGCGGCCATGACCCAGGCGGGATACCGGATCGGGCTGCTGGCGGCCGGCGCGGGCGCGCTGGCCCTGGCCGATTTCATCTCATGGTTCTGGGTCTATGGGGTGATGGCGGCGCTGGTGTCCGTCGGCATGATCGCGGTGCTGATCGCGCCCGAACCGGCGCGGTTTCTCCCCCGTGACACAACAAAGGTCGATTTGCGGCTTGCGGTGATCGAACCCTTCGCTGAATTCCTGACCCGTAACGGACTAAAGGGAACACTGGTGATCCTGGCCTTCGTGCTGCTGTATAAATATGGCGACGCGGTGGCCGGCGCCATGGCCAATCCTTTTTATCACCAGATCGGGTTTTCAGGGGTCGAGATCGCGGGCGTGACCAAGGCGCTGGGCGTGGCGGCCACATTGGTCGGCGTCTTCACCGGCGGTGCGCTGGTGGCGAAATCGGGCGTGCTCACGGCTCTGCTGGTCGGGGGCGTGCTGCAGGCCCTGACCAATCTGATCTTCGCCTGGTTGGCCACGGTCGGCGCCGACATTTCCGTGCTGGCCATCGCCGTGGGCGCGGACAGCTTCACCGGCGGGCTCGGTTCGGCGGCTTTCGTCGCCTATTTGTCGGGTCTTTGTAATGTCGCTTTCACCGGCACCCAGTTCGCGCTTCTGACATCCCTGATGGCGCTTGGCCGGACCGTGCTGGCGGCTTCGTCCGGCTTCATCGCCGAACAGGCCGGCTGGGCCGGGTTCTTTGTTGCGACCACGGGGCTGGCCGTGCCGGGGTTGCTGTTGCTGCTCTGGGTGTCGCGCCTGCCGGCGCCAGACGCTAACCGCCGATCAGGCTTTGAATCGCATCCATGACCGCCTCGACCGGAATGGCCGACATCTCATCGCTGCCGAATTCCTGCGCGGTTATCACCACTGAACGGGTCGTCATGGGGGCGAATTTTTCCGCCGACGTGGGGCCGAACAGCGTGACCAGCGGCGCGTCGGCGGCGGCGAACATATGGCCCGATCCGGAATCATTGGCCACCGCGACGGCCAGGAACTCCGCCGCCGCAATGGTCTTCATGGGCGAAAAACGCAGTGCCGGAAAATCCTGTTCCTCATACATCGGCGGAAACAGGCTGTCGGGCGCATCGCGTTCCAGCCTTTCGCGCCATTCCATTTCCGCGGGGCCGAGCAGAAAAACCGCAACATGCCCGGCGGCTGAAATCCGCCGCGCCAGCGCCGTGAAATTTTCCAGTGGCCAGCATTTGATGCGCGACCCGGCGCCCGGCGACAGCCCGATATAGCGCGGGCCTTCCGGAAACAGGGTCCGCGCCGCGCGCCGCGTCGCCGCGTCGATAGACGGCAGGGCACCGGGGTTCGGCGGTTGCCCGCTCGCCAATTCGACCAGGGCCATCAGCTGGCGGATCAGGGACGCGGGGCGTTTATAGGGGCGCGGCGGGCGGCGATTGGACAGATGGAAATCCGCCGCCCCCGACAGGAAACAGCCATGGCGGATACGGCGCAGCAACAGCGTGCGCGGCACGCCGCGCTGTGTATCGATGATCAGATCGAACCGACGCCCGCCCAGCGGGCGCTTGAATATCTTGTCGTTCCATCGGTCGAACCCGGCTTCCTCGATGGTTTCGTCGATCAACCCCACAACCAGCGATGCCAGCACCCCGGCATAGGCGGTCTTGTCGATGCCCGCCATCCAGGTGATATGGGCGTCCGGAAAGGCATGCCGCAGCGCCCGCACAAACGGCAGCTTGATCAGCCCGTCGCCGACAAGATCGCCGCCCACATAGACCAGTATTGTTTCGGGTGAAAATCGTTGCATTTCAGTCATATTGGCTCATTCATACCATATGACCGACCGCATGATCATCTTGGAAGGCGACATTACCCGGCTCGCCGTGGATGCGATCGTCAATGCCGCCAATAATGCGCTGCTCGGCGGCGGCGGGGTTGACGGCGCCATTCACCGCGCGGCCGGCCCGGCCCTGCTGGCCGAATGCCGCACCCTCAAAGGATGCGAGACGGGGAACGCCAGGATCACCGGCGGATATGATTTACAGGCGCGCTGGGTGATCCATGCCGTCGGCCCGGTGTGGCAGGGCGGCGGTGCGGGTGAGGACGATCTGCTGGCTGCCTGTTACCGACGCGCTATCGATCTGGCGTTGGAATACGGCATAAGCAGCATCGCTTTTCCAGCCATCAGCACCGGAATCTACGGTTTTCCAATGGACCGTGCCGCGCCAATCGCCATCCGGACCGTGGCCCATATGCTGGCCGGTGCGCCCGGCATTGATCAAATCGTGTTCGCCTGTTTCAGTCCCGACTCAGTGGCGGCCCACCGCGCCGCGCTCGCTAAGCTTAAAAACTAGCAAGGCTTTGAAGTGCTACCCGGTTCAATTTTGCTCCCGAATATGCCACTTGAGATAAAATCTTAGGTAGGGGTCTGAAATGTGCAGCGTTCGGGTGTCCTCGTCCCATTCAATCGGCTTTTCGCCCAGCGAGGCGGTTTCACCAATTTTTACGAGATGGATCAGCGAATTAGAGACCTCAATTTTTTGCGGAACCTTATCCGCTAAAATAGTTCCTAAATTGGTGCGGATTACATCGTAGCTAATAGATGGCAAGGGTCCGGTATTAGCTATCGCGAGCAAGAGCGCTTGATAAATATCAACTGTGCCACCCCCGCGTAGAGGGCGGCCCATTCTTGCCGTTCTAGTTACGGGGCCAGCTGCAAGCTTTTCGTATATTGGTTGCCCGGAATCTCTGGCCACTCTCATGAAGATGCGTTTTATGTCGGTATCTGGGGGGATATGCCCTTCGTCCTCGAGAGTGGTATCAAAATCCAAGTCGTTACAAATTTCCCAGCAAAAGTTTTGCATCAGCAATGGGCTTCCGTTCGCCTCCATTGCAAAACTCTGGATTATTCTGACGGGGCATTTGATGTTAAGAGCAGCAAATCCCTTGACGGCAATTAGCTGCAAATCCTCTTTAGACCATTCGGGAACCTCAACATGCCTCAAGCGTCCGGTTATCTCGGGTTCAGCACGGATAGCTTCAAACGCGCGGTAACTGACCGATAGGAGGATGACTTTTTGGCCCTCGAAGATAGCGCCGCGTATGGAGCGTATGATGGCTTGGCGGTCACCGGGCGGAATGTAGTGAAAATCATCAATAACAAGCGCAATGTTTTTGGCAAGAAGGTGATTTAGTGCTGAGGAGGTTGAATCAATTCTGTAGGTTCGCTGTGTTTCGTCATTGCTGAGGTGCGATCCAGAGGCACTGATGACGGCTTTTAAAGCAGCTAATAGCCCGGTGCCTGCGCTAGCTTCAACGGACCCGGCGATTGTTGTGCCAGATTGTTGACCGGTTGTTTTAGATATTTCTAGTGGGAAGTTTAGTTCGTAGCAGACACGGTCCCATAGGTCCTGTTCGGCTTTGATTTGACCGCCCTCGATCCAGACATAATGGCGTGTTCCTAACACCGTTCTACACAATACTGTCTTGCCAGATTTGGTGTTGCCCGTAAGCGAAACTATCGCTGATGGATGAGCGACGCCGCGTGACAACTCGGTTTCAATGCCCAACTGCTCTCTAGTGTTGCGATTCCAACGCTTGTTTCCCACGGTTGACCTTTTCGATGATGGA
>CALGIA010000211.1 GCA_937916005.1 uncultured Rhodospirillaceae bacterium | reverse complement strand
GGAGCCACCAGCCCCACCCGTGCTGCCAGACCGCCCAGAAGATTTGCGTGATACATCCAGCATTGCACGAGGTCCGGGGGCGAGCGGCGAAGCGCGCGGATCAGGCGGGGCAGCGCAAGCAGCGCCCCCAGGCCGCCGCCAAGCCCGAGCGACGTCACCCGCACGCCGAGCGCACGAATGGGGCCCGCCAGAGGCCCTTCGGGCGCCAGCGAGATCACCTCCGCGCTTTCCCCCGGCCTTTCCAGGCTGGACAAAAGCTTCAACAACATCGTCTCGGCCCCGCCCGCTTCAAGGCCGGTGATGATATGGGTGACTTTCAAGGATGCTCCCGTGCCCGATTCGCCGGCACCCTCTTGATGCCGCCTTTCATTCTAAACCATAGCCCCGGACCGACAAACCGTCCTCACCCTTCCCCGGTTGACAGCGGCCCGTACCGCCCGCATCCTGCGCTCCGCTTGGCCGGGCAGAGCGTCCCCGGCATGTTTAAATCGCCAAGTTGAACCGCAGGCGCAACGTCACCGGAATTAAATGGCTTCCCTGGACCCCTCCGTTTCCCCGCCCGATTCGCCACCCCCAACCGCCGGAACACGCTGGCTGCCCATGCCCGGCCTTTGGGCGGCGGCGCTGATCGGCGGGATCTGCTGGATTTTTGCGCTCTGGATCGGCCCCTGGATCGCCCCCGCCCCCCGTGATGACACCATATCATCCGTGGGTGATCACGAAAGCGCGCTCGATCCCATGCAGAGCGTGCTGGCGCTTTCCGTGCCCGACGGCATGAACCGGGACACCCCGCCGCCCACGGTCATTCACCGGGCCATAATCAAGCGCGGCGATACCCTGATGGGGGTGCTCACCCATGCCCGTATTAGGCGTGATGAGGCGCATGCGGCGGTGGCCGCACTCCGCAAGGTGTTCAACCCGCGCGATCTGGTCGCCGGCACGGAACTGGAGATGTCGTTCCAGCCGCTGAGCGCTGAAAAGAATGCGGCGCGATCCTTTCGGGGACTGGAATTCATGCCCTCGATCGAACGCACCGTGGGCATCAGCCGCACCTGGGACAACCGATTCGAGGGATATGTTTCCAAGAGCAAGCTGACCCATGAGCAAACCCGCGCTTCGGGCACGATCAGCTCCAGTCTCTACGTTGATGCCCTAAAGGCAGGGGTACCCGCGCCGGTGATCATCGAGATGATCCGCGCCATGTCCTTCGATGTCGATTTCCAGCGCGACATCCAGTCGGGCGACCGTTTCAACGTCCTCTACGACCGCATCAAGGACGCGACTGGCACCATGGTCGGCTCGGGCGATATTCTCTACGCCGCGCTGACGCTGTCGGGCAAGGAACTGCCGATTTACCGCTTTCGCATGGATGACGGCACCTTGGATTACTTCAACCCCAAGGGCCAAAGCACCCGCAAGGCCCTGATGCGCACCCCCATCGACGGCGCCCGGCTGTCATCGCGCTTTGGGCGGCGACGCCACCCCATCCTGGGCTACACCAAGGTCCACAAAGGCATTGATTTTGCCGCACCGCGCGGCACCCCGATCATGGCTGCGGGACGTGGCGTCGTCGTGGATGCGCGCTGGAACGGCAGCTTCGGGCGCTATATCCGCATCCGGCACAACACCACCTACACCACCGCCTATGCCCATCTCAGCGGTTTCGCCAAAGGGCTGCGCCGGGGAAACCGGGTCCGCCAGGGGCAGATCATCGGCTATGTCGGCACCACCGGGCGCTCCACGGGCCCCCATCTGCATTACGAGGTGCTGCGCAACAACCGCCAGGTCAATCCGCTGTCGGTCAAGCTGCCCACCGGACGCACCTTGCATGGCGCGGAACGTAACCGCTACCTTGCCGCCAAGGGCGAGATCGATGCGGCGCTCACCCGGCTGGCGCCCGCAGCCGCCGCCCCGGCGCCCGACACGGCCAAACCCTAGGCACGCAAAAAAGGGCACGGGGAATAATCCCCGCGCCCTGTAACTTAACGTGATGCCGTGGCTCAGGCCGCCAACGCCGCCTTGCCGTTGATTTCCAGGCCGTCCTTGCCCGCCGTCACCTTCACCGTCTGACCGTCGGCGATGGTGCCTTCCAGGATCATGGATGCCAGCGGATTCTGGAGCGCCCGCTGGATCACGCGCTTCAACGGGCGCGCCCCATAGGCGGGATCAAAGCCCGCATTCCCCAGCCAGTTCCGCGCCGCATCATCAAGCTCCAGCCCGATCTGGCGATCCGCCAGCAGCTTTTCCAGATGTTTGAGCTGGATGGTCACGATGGCGCCCATCTCTTCGCGGGTCAGGCGATGGAAGACCAGGATTTCATCCAGCCGGTTGAGGAACTCGGGCCGGAAATGGCCGCGCACCACATCCATGATCTGGTCGCGCATGGCATCGGTCTCGGTCGGCCCGGCATCGGTCGCCAACAGGTCGGAGCCCAGATTCGAGGTCATCACGATCAGCGTGTTGGTGAAATCCACTGTGCGGCCCTGACCATCGGTCAGACGCCCATCGTCCAGCACCTGCAGCAATACATTGAAGACGTCCGGGTGCGCCTTCTCGATCTCGTCGAACAGGATGACCTGATAGGGGCGCCGGCGCACGGCCTCGGTCAAGGCGCCGCCCTCTTCGTAACCGACATAGCCCGGCGGCGCGCCGATCAACCGCGATACGGCGTGTTTTTCCATATATTCCGACATGTCGATACGAACCATGGCCTGATCGTCATCAAACAGAAATTCGGCCAGCGCACGGGTCAGCTCGGTCTTGCCGACGCCGGTGGGGCCAAGAAACATGAATGAGCCCATCGGCCGATTCGGGTCCTGAAGCCCCGCCCGCGCCCGGCGCACCGCATTGGAAACGGCCTCAATCGCGACACGCTGGCCAATCACACGTTCGCCAAGTTTTTGTTCCATGCCGAGGAGCTTTTCGCGCTCGCCTTCCAGCATTTTATCCACCGGGATGCCGGTCCAGCGCGAAACCACGGCGGCTATATTTTCCGGCGTCACCTCTTCCTTCACCGAGGTCGCGGCACCTTCGCCGTCCTTGAGCTTCTTTTCCAGATCGGGAATGACGCCATAGGTCAGTTCGCCCGCACGCTGGAGGTTGCCCTCGCGGCTCGCGATCTCAAGCTCAGAGCGGGCATGATCGAGGGCTTCCTTGACCTTGTGCGACGATGCCAGCTTTTCCTTGCCCGCCTGCCAGACAGCGGTCAGGTCCTCGGAACGAGCCTCCAGGTCCGAAAGATCGCTCTCCAGAACCTTCAGGCGCTCCTTGGACGCGGGATCGTTTTCCTTCTTCAGGGCCTCGCGCTCGATCTTGAGCTGGATGATACGCCGGTCCAGCTCGTCGATTTCCTCGGGCTTGGAATCCACTTCCATGCGCAACCGACTCGCCGCCTCGTCCATCAGATCGATGGCCTTATCGGGCAGAAAACGGTCAGCGATATAGCGGTTCGACAGCGTCGCCGCCGACACAAGGGAAGAATCGGAGATGCGCACGCCGTGGTGCAGTTCGTATTTTTCCTTGATGCCGCGCAGGATGGAAATGGTGTCTTCCACCGTCGGCTCGCTAACCAGAAGCGGCTGGAACCGGCGCGCCAGTGCGGCATCCTTCTCAATGTGCTTGCGATATTCGTCGAGCGTCGTCGCGCCCACACAATGCAGTTCGCCACGTGCCAGCGCGGGCTTCAGCATGTTCGATGCATCCATGGCACCTTCGGCCGCACCGGCACCGACCAGAGTGTGCAGCTCATCAATGAACAGGATGATCTCACCGCCGGTGGAGCCGATCTCCTGCAACACCGCTTTCAGACGTTCTTCGAACTCACCGCGGAACTTGGCGCCGGCAATCAGCGCCCCAAGGTCAAGCGACAGCAGTTTCTTGTGCTTCAGCCCCTCGGGCACGTCGCCGTTGACGATGCGAAGCGCCAGCCCTTCGGCAATGGCGGTCTTGCCGACACCGGGTTCACCGATCAGCACGGGGTTATTCTTGGTGCGCCGCGACAGAATCTGGATGGTGCGGCGAATTTCGTCGTCCCGGCCGATGACGGGATCGAGTTTGCCC
>CALGIA010000210.1 GCA_937916005.1 uncultured Rhodospirillaceae bacterium | reverse complement strand
AACGCCAGGATACGCCGCCTTCATTCTCCATCACCAAGATTCAGCTATAGCTCAATTTAGGGCCGAGATAGCCGCGTTTTTCGTAATCCGCCGCGTCGTCCGAATTGGGGCGCGTCTGGCTGGCATGGATCGACACCGGCAGCCCGCGCGTCAGCATGTTCTGCATTTCCGCATGAAACACGGCTGCGTCGCTTTGCACCATGCCGCGCAAATTGACGCCCAGATGAACCAGCCCATCGAGCGGAGCCCCGTCAGCGAACCATTCCGCCTGAACCCGGTCGAGATCGGTGAATTTGTTGATTTCATCGACCGGCATGCGGTCCGCGTGGCCGAAGGAATAGCGCGCGCGCAACTTCGATTTCTGATGAGCCCGCAATTCCGCGTCCACGTGTTGCGGCGACCGGTTGTTGTGGGACCAGTTGTGAACAGTGGTAACACCGCCATTCGCCAGTTCCGCCAGCCCCAGCAACACGCTATTGTGGAAATCTTCAGCCTCGTAATGCGCCGCAGTCGCCCATTTGGCGGGAAAATAGCTGAACCCGCCATCGGACACGAAATTCCGGCCAAGGGCGCTCCACATGTGATAATGGGAATCGATCAGCCCGGGCATCACGATCATATCGGTCGCGTCGATGATCTCGGCCCCGTCGGCGGTCAGATCGGGCCCAACCTGTTCGATCACGCCATTGCCGACCAGGACATCGGCGCGCGGAAAGGTACCGAGTTCCGGATCAACCGTGATCACGGCGCCGTTTCTGATCAGATATTTACCCGTCGCCATGACAGCCTCCACCTCGCTCCGAAGAATGGAGCTTGGTATATATCCCAAAGACGCATGAAACAATGCGCGGACAACAAGCGGCCGCGTTTGAGGCGCTTAAACATGAAATCGGGTTAACGCGGCGGGAAGTTTCCTCCCTCCAGCGCGCATGGAAAAAAGGAAGTAGCCGCAAAGCATTGGATACTTCCGATGCATTCCGGGGTCGTCTCCGATCCTCCAGCGACGCCCCCCTATGGACAGATCAGTCGGCGATGGCCAGATTCTCGGCAGCCATTTTTCCGTCCCGGCCGGAAACCAGATCGAAAGTAACTTTCTGACCTTCTTCAAGTCCCGGAAGACCGGAGCGTTCCACGGCGCTGATATGCACGAAGGCATCTTTAGAACCGTCTTCGGGCTCAATGAATCCAAAACCCTTTGTCGGGTTGAACCATTTCACCGTTCCTTTTACAGCCATGTTGTTTCCTCTCATGTCGAACTTGGCTAAACGCCAACTTGCGCGGCGCTGTTGTACAAACGTTAACAATGTCGGAAAATAAACTTGGCTACCTACCGATAAAGTGGGTAGTCGCATTGGTAAAATCGACGTTGCAACGTGTCTAAACCATATACCCCTTACGTCAGCACACAACTCATTTCTTTACTGTTTGACGCGCTGTATATTTTGCCGATCACTTGGTTTACCGCAGTAAAACAGGCAATTCACCGGCATATCCCACGTCATTAGGCGGGGGCTTTTTCCCGGGCCCGTTCGCCCACCTTGCCATGATATTCACTTACCGTCAGCGGGTCGGCGAAAATCTCGAAACAGACGCCATTGGGGTCATGAAAAAAAATGGTGTAGCTGCAACTGCCTTCATCCAGTCCGCCACCTTCCGGCCCCTGGATTTGCGGGCCATTGACCTTGATGCCGCCGGCGGTCAGTTTTTCGACCCATTCGTCGACGGATTTTCGGCTGTCGGTCGCCATTGCAATATGGTCGAGCCCCATGGTTTCCTTCTGTGAATCACCGGTCGGCAGGGTTTCGCCACCCTCGAACAGGGCGAAGTTATGATGCCATACCCCATCCAGGCTGACGAAGGCGATGCGGCCGGCCGGCCCCCGCGAGGCAATGCTTGTCACCTCGGCGCCGAGCAGCGAGAGAAACTCCATCTCTTGTTCGATGCTTTTTACGTGGATGCCGACATGCCGGATGGTCAAAGGGGTCATGTCCCTGTCCTTTCCAAGTGCCCAGCCCTTCAATGCCCCAAATCGTGCCTTAAAATTGCGGAACGGGCAACCTGTATGGTTTTATGAGTCAGTAGCGGCTCAGTCCGGCTTTTCGAAGCGCAGGCGGCGCCGGACCGGAAACAGGTGAACGTCGTAGCGGTGGACCACCCAGCCCCACAGACCGCCCGGCGCCTTCAGCATCACGGCAACGGCGATCGCCCCCAACAAGATCAGGTAGATCGTGCCGAAATCCGCCAGCAATTCACGCAGCGCGATATAGACCAGCATTCCGAGAATGGGACCCTCCAGCGTGCCGATGCCGCCGATCACCACCATGAAAATCACGACCACCGTCCAGTCGTTGAGGCTGAAGCCTGCTTCCGGCGAAATCCGAAGCTTTTGCAGGAAGATCAACGCGCCCACGAAACCGGTGCCGAACGCGGTGACCACGTAGATCAGCAGCTTGGTCCGGAAGGTATCGACGCCGAGGCTCGCCGATGCCGGCTCTGAATCGCGGATCGCTGTGAGTGCGAGCCCGTGACGCGACCGCAACAGCCAGTAGACCAGCGCGAAGACCACGACCAGCACCGCCAGGGTCATCCAGAAGATCGCCATTTCCCGGCCCGCCCGGTTGGAAGATATGGACCGCACGATGGACGGCGTGAGGCTGAGTCCCGATCCACCGCCCAGCGCGGGAATGATACTGACGACGAGCAGGAATATCTCCGCGAAAACCCATGTGCCAATGGCGAAATAGGCCCCGCGGAGCCGGAACACCGCCAGCGCCACTGGGATCGAAAACAACGCGCAAACCGGGCCGGCCAGGGCAATCGCCAGGAAGGGGTGGATACCGAACCGGTCGGTCAGGTAGAACAGGGTATAGCCGCCGAGGCCGACATAGATCTGCTGGCCGACGGACACCAGCCCGGCATATCCCGCGAGCAGGTTCCAGAGCTGCGCGAGCGCCAGGTAATAGGCCATCTCGGCGACCAGCCGCATGTCGCCGGGATCACCCCAGAACGGCATGGCGACGAGCGCCGCCAACCCGATCGTGATGCCGACCGCCCATAGCTGGCTCGCCCTGGTTCCCCGTTCGACGCGTGCGCCTGCCATGTCAGTCCCTCGTGCGCGGAAATAATCCGCTCGGCTTGACGATCAGGACCACCAGAAAAGCGATATGACCGGCCAGTATCTGCCAGGTCGGCGACAGGGCCGCACCGATCGCCTGGGCGATGCCCAGTATCATGCCGCCGACCAGCGTACCCCAGAAGCTCCCGAGTCCGCCGATGATGACCGCCTCGAAGGCATAGATCAGACGGATCGGACCGGACGACGGCTCGAAGGTCGTGCGGATCGCGAACAGCACGCCGGCGAGCGCGGTGAATGCCATCGCCACCCCCATGGCGAGAGCGTAGATGTGGCGCTTGTCGACCCCCATCAGTTCCGCCGTGTCCGGGTCGTCGGAGGCGGCCCGGAAGGCGCGGCCGAGCCCGGTCCGGTAAAAGACGAATTGCAGCCCGGCGATACAGACAACCGCCAACACGAACACCAGCAGGGGAAAGACGCCGACCGCGATACCGCCCGGCAGGATGACGCTCTCGGTTTCGATGGCGCCCGCGTGGAGCCGCTGAATATCCGCGCCGAAACCCTCGAGCAACAGGTTCTGGATGATCACCGAAATGCCGAAGGTGACCAGCAGAGGCGGCAGGATGTCGCTGCCCAAGGTCAGGTTCAGTATCCCCCGCTGCAGCAGGTACCCCAGCGCGAACATGGCCGGAATCACGACTGCAAGGCTTGCAATGGCGGATATGCCGAGCCCGGCGGACACGATCATGGCGACGAAGGCCGACAGTACGATGAAGTCGCCATGGGCGATATTGACCAGGCGCATGATGCCAAAGGAGAGCGCCAGACCGATCGCGAAAAGCGCATAGAGACCGCCCAGCAACCCACCCTGGATGATGATGTTGACCCAGCCCATGTCAGATCCCGAAATAGGCTTGGGTGATCGCCGCCTGATCATATCCCCCGGCGGGGGCGGCGAGCGACACACGGCCTTCCTGCAAACAGTAGAACCGGTCGGCGATTCCGAGGGCGCGCGAGATGTCCTGTTCGACGATGTCCAGCGTTGTTCCCTCATCGGAGATGACATCCAGGCAGGCATATATGTCCTTGATGATCACCGGCGCAAGGCCGAGGCTCAACTCGTCACAAAGCAACAGCCGAGGATTGGACATCAGGGCGCGGCCAATCGCCGCCATCTGCTGTTGCCCGCCGGACAGGGCCATGGACGGGACGTCGCGGCGCTCGGCAAGCATGGGGAACAGCTGATAGACCCGTTCGAGGGTCCAACTTCCCCGGCGTCCGCAATAGCCGCCGATTTTCAGGTTTTCCTCCACGCTCAGGCTTGGGAACAGCCTGCGTCCTTCCGGCACCATGGCGATGCCCATGCCGACGATCTCATGGGCGTCCAGATCGCCGATCGGTCGCCCATCGAACTTAACCATGTCCCGATCACAAGCGAGCTGGCCCATGATGGTTCGCAGCAAGGTCGTTTTTCCAGCGCCGTTGGCGCCGATGACCGCGATCGTTTCGCCTTCGTCAGCCTGAAATTCGATATCGAACAACGCCTGGAAGTCACCGTAAAAGGCGCGCAGACTACTCGTTTTCAACTGACTCATTATGCTGAGATACCCAGATAAACTTCACGCACCCGCGGGTCGGCCATCACCTCGCGCGGGTCGCCCTCGGCCAGTTTCCGGCCGAAATTGATGACGATCAACCGGCTCGCGATGGAGACAAGGGCATGCACGATATGTTCGACCCAGACGATGGTCGTACCACGCGTATGGATGGTGCGGATGGTTTCGACCAACTCGTTGCATTCGTGTTCCGTAAGCCCGCCCGCGATTTCATCCAGCAGCAGCAGCCTGGGCCGAAGGGCCAGCGCGCGGGCGAGTTCAAGGCGCTTTCGCTGCAGCAGGGTGAGGCTCCCGGCGGGCGCATTCGCGCGCGCCAGCAATCCCACCAAATCCAGAACTTCAGCGCAGGTGTCGTAGCTTTCCCGCTCGGTCTGCCCGGCCCCGAAAATGGCGCCGACGAGAAGGTTCTCAAACACCGTCATCTTTGCGAACGGGTGGGGGATCTGGTAGGTGCGTCCAATGCCGAGCCGGGACCGCGCATGGGGCGCCATGGCGGAGATATCCTCGCCGGCGAAGCGGATGCGGCCTTCGTCCGGCCTCGTGTCGCCGGTAACAAGGTTGAACATGGTCGATTTGCCCGCACCGTTGGGGCCGATAACCGCCAGCGCCTCGCCCTCGGCGACCGACAGGCTGAGCCCATCGGTCGCCTTGAGTGCGCCAAAGGATTTCGTGACCTGTTCGAGTTCAAGCAGGAACGCCATGCGGGAACCGCCCGACCTGACCCGACCCGTTCAGGACTTGATCAATTCGAACTCGCTATCCAGCGGGATGTTCGGCGCGGGCTTGTTGAACACGTTGTGCAAATCATATTTGAATTTCTTGCCCGGCTTCCACTGCCCGCCGACCAGCGGCGTGGTGCACACATTCTTGACCGGGTTGGTCGGTCCGCCCTTCCAGGCAATGGGGCCGACCAG
>CALGIA010000209.1 GCA_937916005.1 uncultured Rhodospirillaceae bacterium | reverse complement strand
CAGCTCGTCATTCATGGCCGCAACATCGGGCAGACCCATAAACTTGCGGGCTTCTTCCGGCGAACAATCGATATCTATGGTAATTTTCATTTCGGCACCTCCTCACCCCAACATAAACAAAAGCCTGATCCATAACTTGACGAAATCCGCAATCGGACCAATTCATTAACCATGACTGAAAATACCCTCCATTTAGAAACCAGCCCATATCTTCTGCAGCATGCGGATAATCCGGTCCATTGGAAAGCATGGAAACCGGAAACCTTCGACGAGGCACGGGAACGCAATCTCCCAATTCTGTTATCGGTCGGCTACGCCGCCTGCCACTGGTGCCATGTCATGGCCCATGAAAGTTTCGAAACCCCGGACATCGCTACAATCATGAACAGCTCTTTCATCAATATTAAAGTCGATCGAGAAGAGCGCCCGGATATAGACGGGATTTACCAGCACGCATTGATGTTGCTCGGCAAGCAGGGCGGCTGGCCGTTGACAATGTTCCTCACCCCGGACGGAGACCCGTTCTGGGGCGGAACATATTTTCCGCCAACAGCCCGTCATGGGTTACCCGCATTCCCCGACCTGTTAAAGGCCATAACAGAATTCTACGCGACAAAACAGGACCAGGTCACCGACGCCGTCAACCAACTCAAAGGCGCCATGACCGAATTGACCGACGCCACCTCAGGCACACTCATTTCGATGAACCTCGTCGACGACGCCGCCGCTCGCCTCGCGCGGGAAATCGACCCCATCAATGGCGGTATCGGATCAGCGCCAAAATTTCCCAACCCATCAATCATGGAACTGCTGTGGCGGGCCTATAAGCGCAATGGAAACAACGGTTGCAAAGAGGCAGTATTGCTGACGCTTTCAAAAATGTCGGCGGGCGGAATTTATGATCATCTGGGCGGCGGATATGCGCGCTATTCAACCGACGAACGATGGCTGGCGCCCCATTAAGAAAAAATGCTGTACGACAATGCCCAACTACTGGACCTGCTCTTGGGCGCATGGCAGGAAACCCAAAACCCCATATTCGCGGCCCGCATCACGGAAACCGCGGATTGGATATTGCGGGAAATGGTCACCGCAGATGGCGGCATCGCTTCAACCATCGATGCGGACAGCGAAGGAATCGAGGGCAAGTTTTATACCTGGACCAAAACGGAAATCGATCAACTGCTCGGTGCGGACGCCAACTTGTTCAACGCCGCATACGACGTATCGGAAAGCGGCAACTGGGAAAGCGTCACCATTCTAAACCGAAACCATCCCGCGGGCCCTTTCACCGTTGATGATGAAAACACCCTGACAAATTGCCGCAAGAAATTATTCAGCGCGCGGAAGGAACGCATTCACCCGGGATGGGATGATAAAATCCTGACCGACTGGAACGGACTCGCCATCTCGGCCCTGACCCAGGCCGGCGCAATGTTCGACCGCGACGACTGGACCCAAGCCGCAATACGGGCTTTCGCCTTCATACAGACAAATCTCGGAACCGAAAACCGGCTGTCTCATAACTGGCGAAACGGCCGCATTGGCGACATGGCCACATTGGAAGATTACGCCTTCATGATCCGCGCGGCGATCAAGCTGTCTGAAGCCACCGGGGGTGATTCATACCTAACACAGGCCCAAAATTGGGTGGAAACACTCGACAGTTATTATCTGGACCCGAAAAACGGCGGATATTATTTCACGGCAAATGACGCAGAAAATCTGATCGTTCGGCGGAAAACCGCCTCCGATAACGCCACACCTTCCGGCAACGCCATACTCGCGGAAGCCCTTGCACGGATGTATTACCTGACCGGCAATGATCGCTATCGACAAAGCGCTGAAAACATCATCACGGCATTTTCCGGCGACATCGCAAGAAATCTATTCCCCCTGGCCGCATTGCTAAACGCCAGCGAGGCCCTGATCAACACCACGCAAATCGTGATTATTGGAAACCGCGAAGATAGCCAGACCCAACAATTCCTAACGGCCGCGTATCAAGAATATTCCCCGCTCCACCTGCTTAACGTGATTCCACCCGACGCAACGCTACCCCAGGACCACCCGGCATCCGGAAAAACACGGATCAACCAAGAAACGACCGCATATGTATGCGTCGGCGCCACATGCTCGCTCCCAATCACCACTCCCATGGACCTCAAAAATAAGTTGTCAAAACCCCTATTCGACACTTTAAAGTGACAGCATGAAAATCCACCACTAAGCTCACGGTACAATTTATTCCAACCCAAAACCAATTGATCACGGGAACCCATATCCATGCCAAAAGCAATTCAGATCGACAAGCCCGGCCCCGCCTCCGCAATGAAGTGGCGGGAAGTCACCGTCGGCAAACCAAAAAAGGGCGAGGTCCGTCTGCGCCAGACCGCCGTCGGGCTCAACTATATCGACATCTATCACCGCATGGGTCTGTACCCGATGGACATGCCTCTCATCATCGGCATGGAAGGCGCCGGTGTTGTGGAAGCGATGGGCGCCGGTGTCAAAGATTTGAAAATCGGAGACCGGGTGGCATACGCCTCCGTTCCTTTGGGCGCTTATGCCGAGGAACGCCTGATGCCGGCCGCGCGAGTCGTCAAGGTCCCGAAAGCAATCGACGACCAGACCGCAGCCACCATGATGCTGCAAGGCATGACGGTCCACTACCTGCTCCATTCAACTTACAAAGTTCGAAAGGGCGATACCATTCTGATCCACGCGGCCGCCGGAGGCATTGGACTGATTATGTGCCAATGGGCGAAACATCTCGGCGCGACAGTGATCGGCACCGTCGGCAGCAAAAAGAAAGGCGATCTCGCACACGCCCATGGTTGCGACCATGTCATTGATTACAGCAAACAGAATTTTGTCGACCGGGTGAAGAAAATCACCAAGGGCGCCGGCGTTCCCGTCGTATATGATTCTGTTGGTAAGGATACATTTTTTGGCTCGCTCGACTGCCTCCAACCGCGCGGCGTCATGGCGCTGTTTGGAAATTCATCGGGTCCGGTTACCAACCTCGACACCGGCATACTGGCCGGCAAGGGTTCGCTCTTTCTCACCCGGCCTTCCCTGCCTCATTACACCGCGACCCGGGAGGAACTCACCAAACGCGCACGGGATCTTTTCCGCGTAGTCGCCAACGGCACGGTAAAGATCGAGGTCAACCAGACCTATGCCCTGAAGGATGCGGCCCAGGCGCATCGTGATCTGGAAGCCCGGAAAACAACGGGATCAACCGTCCTGATACCCTGATTTTGAGCCGCTAAAACACAAAACCCCCGGAGAAAATCCGGGGGTTTTTTGATGCGATCCCTGCATAAGGCGAATTTACTGATTCATGGAGTCGAAGAATTCAGCGTTGTTCTTGGTGCCCTTCAACTTGTCGATCAGGAATTCCATGGAATCCGTCACGCCCATGGGTGTCAGGATACGGCGCAGAACCCACATCTTGGACAGCGTCCCCTTATCGACCAGTAACTCTTCCTTGCGGGTGCCTGATTTGGTGATGTCTATGGATGGGAAAGTCCGCTTGTCGGAAAGCTTCCGATCAAGAATGATTTCCGAATTACCAGTCCCCTTGAACTCTTCAAAAATCACTTCATCCATGCGTGACCCCGTATCGATCAGCGCCGATGAAATAATGGTTAGCGACCCACCCTCTTCAATATTCCGGGCCGCGCCGAAGAAACGTTTTGGCCGTTGCAGCGCATTTGCATCAACGCCACCAGTCAGGACCTTGCCCGACGACGGCACGACAGTGTTATAGGCCCGCGCCAACCGCGTAATGGAATCCAGCAGAATAACCACATCGCGCTTGTGTTCCACCAGGCGCTTGGCTTTTTCAATGACCATTTCCGACACCTGAACGTGTCGCGATGCCGGCTCGTCAAAGGTCGAGCTGATCACTTCGCCGTTCACCGACCTCTGCATATCGGTCACTTCCTCAGGGCGCTCATCGATCAGCAGCACAATCACGTAAATCTCCGGATGATTGGCAGTAATGGCATGGGCGACCGACTGCAGCATCATGGTCTTGCCGGTCCGTGGCGGCGCGACAATCAAGGCTCGCTGCCCTTTGCCCAATGGGGCAATCAGGTCAATGATCCGCGTCGTCATATCCTTGTTGGTCGGATCTTCCACCTCAATAGTGAGCTTTTCATCCGGATAAAGCGGGGTGAGATTATCGAAATTGATCCGATGGCGCAGGCGCTCGGGATCCTCGAAATTGACCTTGTTGACTTTCAATAACGCGAAATAGCGTTCGCCGGACTTGGGTGATCTGATCTCCCCGTCCACAGTATCACCGGTTCTCAACCCAAATCGGCGGATCTGACTAGGGGACACATAGATATCATCGGGCCCCGGCAGGTAATTTGCATCCGGAGCGCGCAGAAATCCAAAACCATCCTGCAAAATCTCGAGAACGCCATCACCGGAAATGACCTCTTCGTTGTCGGCAAGCCGCTTTAAAATGGCAAACATCATATCCTGCTTGCGCAGGGTCGACGCATTTTCTATCTCGAGTTCTTCTGCATACGCCAATAAATCCGTCGGCGTTTTCTGCTTCAATTCATGAAGATTCATGTGGATACCGGAAAATTAGGAAAGATTAGCGGGTGAATTGCCCATCGTTTAAAACCGAAACCGATCCGCCATTTTTTATGCGGAGTACGTCACTTTTTCGGTAAGGCTGTGGGATCGCAAACAGGATCGGGCCGGATGACCCAAGATACGCCTCGAATGTTTAACGAAATCCAATCCGTTAGTCAAATAATGATTTCAGATTTTCTATATGCCAATATTATTGGATTTTATCAAGGCTTTACGACGACCAGAAAAACAATAGCGATCATCAACACAGTCGGAACCTCGTTGGCCATCCTATAAAACCTGGCGGATCGATGATTCCGATCCTCGGCAAATTCCCGCCTCCAACGTGAAAACAATCCGTGCATCGCCGTCATAATGACGACCAATACCAACTTTGCATGTACCCACCAATCGCTCCAATCGATAACGCCGGGGGTTAACAGCATCAGCCCACCGAAAATGAAGGCTGCGATCATTGCGGGATTTATAATTGCCCGCAATAATCGCCGTTCCATAATCTTCAACATTTCCGATGCCTCGCTTCCGGCGGCCTTGTCGCAGTGATAGACATAGAGCCGTGGCAGATAAAGCATCCCCGCCATCCACGCGATCACACTGATAATATGCAGAGATTTGACCCACGGCAGAGCCGCGGTCAGAAACGAATCCATGGGTCCCCATCTCGTCCTAAGAAGCCGAAGTCTCAGCCAATAAACAATCCAGGCAATCCGCCAGGCAAATCCGGTCGCCCTGTCCGGATATGATCCCCTCGCCATGATCGATCGCATGGCCCACCAGTTTAGCCAGGCCATCTATGAATTCCGGCACGGTTCCAACAGTCGGCGCACGGATATATGCGGGTACCTCGTTTTCCCGCGCGAGATCGCCATATTCCATGTCGAGTTCGACCAGCGTTTCGGAATGTTCCGACACGAAGGCAACCGGCACGACAACCACCGGAACCTGATCCACGCCGGCCTGGATGATTTCTGCGTCCGTATAGGGCCCCAACCAGACAAGCCTTCCGACGCGACTCTGATAACAGATCCTGTAATCCGGTTCTTCGCCGCCGAGTTCTGCCAATATGGCCGCAACCGTCATTTCCACCTGCTGTTGGTAGGGGTCTCCGGCCTGAACGAATTTTTCCGGCAAACCGTGCGCGGAAAATAAAACACGCGGCGTTCCCGATTCTGAGGCTTCATCTATTCCTTTTCGAACGAAACCAGCCATCGCCGCCACAAATCCACTATCCTTTGGATAGCAGCATATTCGGGCCGTCGGCGCTTCCAGCCCTGATTTGCGGGCGGAATCATCCCAGGATTTGAACGAAGATGCCGTGGTCGTCGATGAAAACTGCGGATAAAGCGGAACGAGAACGATTTGATCAGGACCGAAATCCTTGACTTTTTTAACCGCCTCTTCGGCCATGGGCGCCCAGTACCTCATGCTGACAAATATTTCGATTTCGGCATGTTCATGAATTTCCGACAATCGGCTCAACAAGGATTTCGCCTGGGCTTCGGTTTGTTCAACGATAGGAGAACGACCGCCGATCTTGTCATAAATCGCCCTTGCGATGGGCGCGCGGGTCCAGGAAATATAACTGCCCAGCATCCATCGGAACACGCCAGGCATACGCAGGATCGCGGGATCGGAAAAAAGGTTCTTCAGAAATGGACGGACCGCTTCGGGCGAATCCGGACCGCCGAGATTGAACAGAACAACTGCGATCCGGCTGCTCAAATTTCCCAGCTCCTGATGGTCTCCGTCAGAAGCCCAACATTTTCCGGCGGCGTTTCCGGAACGATGCCATGACCCAAATTGAATATAAACGGTCCTGACGCCAGAATATCAAGAATCCGGTTAATCTCATCGACCAGCGCTTCCCCGCCAGATACCAACAGCATGGGATCAAGATTACCCTGAACCACACAATGCGGCTGTAGATGGTCACGCGCCCAGGCCAACGGCACGGAAGAATCGAGGCTCACCCCATCGATCAGGGGATGTCGGGCAAACCGTTCATATTGGACGCCAACCCCGCGAGGGAAAACGATGATTGGAACAGCGGGACAGGATTTCTTGACCTGCTCAACAATCTTGATGATGGGATCAAAACACCAGCGCTCAAATGCGGTCTCCGACAATACGCCGGCCCAGGTATCGAAAAGCTGGATCACATCCGCGCCATGCCGCACCTGCTCGATCAGATAAGCCGATGTGGCCTCCACCAGCATATCGATCAACTGTTGAAATCCATCGGGATCGGAATAGCTCCACCCCTTGATGTTTTCATAATTCCGGCTTGAATGACCCTCGACCATATAGGTCGCAACCGTCCAGGGTGCGCCGGCAAAACCGATCAAGGTTGTTCCCGTCGGCATTGCGGCGGCGACGCCGGCTACGGTCTGATAAACCGGCGCCAAACGCTTTTGCACATTGTCCAGGGACAGGATTTCCAGCTCCTTACGACTCCGAATAGGGTCGAGTATCGGACCAC
>CALGIA010000208.1 GCA_937916005.1 uncultured Rhodospirillaceae bacterium | reverse complement strand
ACCGGGTCCATGTCCTCGATGTCCTCGGCCAGCAATTTGCCATAGAACCCGACCGTGGCAATGACCAGCGTCAGAAATCCGGCGAATGGCCCGAAGCCGAACAGCTTGACCATGAAAATGGCGATGATGATTTCCTGAAAACTGCGCGACACCGCGAGAATGCTGCGGCAGAAATAATACACGGGTGGCGGGGCCAGATTTTTTGCTGCGCCCAGACCAATGGGGATGGATATGGCAATGCCGATGAAGGTCGAAGTCACCGTCATCCAGATGCTTTCATTGAGGCCCGCCAGAATTTCGTCCCAACTGGATATGAAATCCGGTGGAAAGAATCCGGAAATAAAACGGGCACCCCGGGGAATTCCATCGGCAACACGGCCCCAATCGACCTCCATGGTGCCAAAGGCGAGCGCCAGATATATCCCGGCACCAAGCCACAACACCCAGCGTACCAGTGGGCTTTTCACCAACGGTGGTTTTTTCCACCGGCGCACAAGTCCGGATGCAGGGGTGCTGGCAGTCATGAAATGGGCCTCACGTCATTCCCGCCAAGCGGTCGCGGTCAATGTGCGGGCCACGGCCGGTTACCACCTTCGCCGGGGGCTCCTCATCAAGAGTATCTCCCGCGTCATCTTCATCGACGGCTTCAATGGTCGCTTCCCAATCTTCTTCGCCATAGATTTGGGTCAGTACGTTCGGGGTCATGCCGTTAGGTGGTCCGTCGTAGACGATTTCACCTAGCTGCAAACCGACAATCCGTTGAGCAAACATCTGTGCCAGCATGACGTCATGGATATTGATGATGGCCGATAAATTTCGCTCGGCACACAGTTCGCAAATGAGGCGCATGATCTGGCGCGATGTTTTCGGGTCCAGCGATGCCGTTGGTTCATCCACCAGAAGAAGCTCAGGGTTCTGAATGAGCGCGCGGCAAATTCCAACCCGTTGGCGTTGCCCGCCGGACAATTCGTCGGCGCGCTTGTCGCACATTTGATCAAGGCCCACACGCTCCAGCAGACGAAAGGCCTCATCGATATCTGATTGCGGAAATTTTCGAAAATAGCTGCGCCAGAAACCAACGTAGCCAAGGCGGCCGGACAGCACGTTTTCCATGACCGAGAGACGCTCGACCAGAGCGTATTCCTGAAAGATCATGCCCATGCGGCGGCGGGCTTTTCGAAGCTGCACCTGATTGAGCGATGTGAGTTCGAGGTCGTTCAGGTGAACCGTGCCGGATGTAGGTTCCACCAAACGGTTCACGCAGCGAATAAGTGTCGATTTCCCCGCACCCGACGGGCCGATCAGGGCCATGACCTGGCCGTCGGGAATTTCCAGCGAGATGGTCTTCAGCGCTATGTCGCCAGTTTTGTACTGTTTGACGAGTTGATCGAGGCGCAGCATGTAATGCTCTCCGCGCTACAGGTAATTTATGAAATGGTAGCAGATGGCAGTCAGGGCGCAGAAGTTCTATCCCGCGCCCTGAACCACCGATTAGAGCTTACTTACAGCTATAGTTCACTCCGTTGGCGGCGTCGATCTTACGAATAACGTTCCAATCGGATTTATAGTGGATGGAAACGAAGCGGCCTTCCTTCTTGAATTCCGCCTGGAGATCAGAACCTTCCCACTCAAAGGTGAAGAATGCCTGTTTGATTTTGGCGGCCACGGTCGGGTCCAGGTTATTGGCATAGCCATAACCCGTGGTCGGGAAGGTTTCGGACTTGTAGATGGTGCGGTATTGATCCGTCTTGACCACGTCGCGATCAACCATGCGCTTCAGCACAGAATTCGCCACAGGGGCAACTTCGTAATCACCATTGGCGATACCGAGGATGGAGTTGTCATGCTTGCCGGAGAAGTTGGTTTTGAAATCCACATCCTTGACCAGACCGAATTCAGATTTCAGCAGCGCGGAGGGTGCCTTGTTGCCTGAGTTCGACGTCGGCGATGTAAACGTCAGCGTACGGCCCCTGATGTCCGCCGGGGTCATGATGTCACTGTTCGCGGGAACGATGATCTCCATCTCATAGCCATAGGAGCCATCTTTGGAGGCCATCATGGCGAAGGGAACCATGCCGGCGCAGTTCACGGCAACCGGATTGCCACCAGTGTTCACGCCGGCAATGTGCAGACGACCTGACCGCATGGCTTCATATTGGGCCGCGTAGGACTGAACCGGGAAAAAGACGACCTCTTTGCCGGTCACTTTCGCCATGTGCTTGATGAATCCGTCCCAGACTTTGGCATAAACAGCCGGATCTTCAACT
>CALGIA010000207.1 GCA_937916005.1 uncultured Rhodospirillaceae bacterium | reverse complement strand
CTCATCCGGTATAACGGCCCATGCAGATTTCAAACTTGGACAGGTAATTATGTATGCCCATTTCCGGAATATTCTCTTTGCCCTGCTCGCGGTGTTCGTAATGTCGGATGACGCAAGCGCCCGCGATCTCGAAAACACGCTCTATCTAGACCTGACATATGGCCGGGTGGTGATCGAGATGCGTCCCGACCTCGCGCCCAAACATGTCGAACAGATCAAGCGGCTCGCGCGGGAAAAATTTTATGATGGGATCGTGTTCCATCGGGTTATCGCCGGTTTCATGGTCCAGGGCGGCGATCCGACCGGCACGGGCACCGGGGGCTCCGGCCACAAACTGCCGGCGGAGTTTTCCAATGAACCCCATGTGCGCGGCGTCACCTCCATGGCGCGGTCGTCCGATCCGGACAGCGCGGACAGCCAGTTCTTCCTGATGCTCGGCGATTCGCCGTTCCTCGACGGGAAATACACCGTCTGGGGCAAGATCGTCGAAGGGCTGAAATTTATCGACCACATCAAAAAGGGCGATCAGGCCAATAACGGCATGGTCGATGATCCCGACAAGATCGTCACCATGCGCGTCGCCGCGGATGTCGAAAAGTAGCGGATGAACGCTTCCCTCGCCGCCGGGGCGGGCGGGCGCAACAAGATCATCGGGCTGCTCTGCGGCGGGCATTTCTATAGCCATTTCAGCAATCTGGTGCTGCCGCCGCTGTTCCCGTTCCTGAAGGCGGAGACCGGGCTCGACTATGTCGCGCTGGCCGGGCTGGTCGCGGCCCCGGCAATCGCCACCGGCGTATCCCAGGTGCCTTTCGGATTGCTGGTCGACCGGTTCGGCGGCCGCGTGGTGCTGCTGGGCGGACTTGCCGTGATGGGGCTCGGCTTCGCGCTGGTCGGCATGGCCACGGAATATTGGCAGCTTCTTGTGCTGATGACCCTGGTCGGTCTCGGCAACGGCGTCTTCCACCCCTCCGACTATGTGATCATGACCAAGCGGATCGCCCACAGCCATCTCGGCCGGGCGGTCAGCCTGCATGGATTTTCCGGCTATATCGGCTGGGCGGCGGCGCCCGCGATCATGCTGGGGCTGGCGGAACTTGTGGGCTGGCGCCATGCGGTCTCGATTATCGGCCTGCTGGGTCTCGTGATCGTTCTGATCATGTTTGCGTTCGGCGCGGCGCTGCGGGACCGGGACGATTCCGGCCCGGCGAAGGAGCAGATCGCCCAACCGCAATCCTCGCGGCGCAGCCTCAGGCTGATGCTGTCGCGCCCCATGTTGATGCTGCTGGGTTTCTTCCTGCTGACCGCGATTACCACCAGCGGCACGGCCAGCTTCCTGGTGGTCGGGGCGATGGAACTTTATGGCGCGGATGAAACACTCGGCAATAATGCGCTGACCGCCTATCTGGTGGCCATGGCCGGCGGGGTGCTGATCGGCGGCGTGATCGCCGATCGCTATGGGCATCATAATCTGGTGGCATCGGTCAGCGTGGCGGTTTTCGCCGCCGGCCTGGCGATCTTCGCCCTCGGTCTGGCGCCGCTGATGGTCGTCGCGGCGGCGGTCGCGCTCGGCGGGCTGGCCTTTGGCATCGCG
This sequence comes from uncultured Rhodospirillaceae bacterium, assembly GCA_937916005.1. Lineage (GTDB taxonomy): Bacteria > Pseudomonadota > Alphaproteobacteria > MPNO01 > MPNO01 > CALGIA01. The sequence goes on along the minus strand of CALGIA010000207.1, from coordinate 1,576 downwards.
ACCCCGTCCCGTGACCTTCTGGTCCGTCAGGCCGCACCGCCCGGCACTATCGGCGTGGCGTTCGGCTTTACCTCCACGGGGCTCGGACTCGGCGGCGCGGCCGGTCCGGTGATCTGCGGCTGGTTTATGGATGCGGGCGCGCCGGGCTGGGCCTTCGGGGCCATGGCGGCCAGCGCCGCCCTGGCGATCATCACCGCAATGCTGACCCGCGGTGGCCCGAATTAGGTCCGGTTCCGGGAACTGGCATGGCCGGGTCTGGCGTCTCGCCTTTCCCATCATCATTTCCAATATTTCGGTTCCGTTGCTGGGCGCGGTCGATACCGCCGTGGTCGGACATTTGCCCGACGCGAAATATCTCGGCGGCGTCGCCCTCGGCGCCATGATCATGAGCTTCGTCTATTGGGGCTTCGGATTCCTGCGCATGGGGACCACCGGCCTGACCGCCCAGGCCCATGGGGCGGGCGATGCCGATGAAGTCCGCGCATCCCTGGCCCGGGCCGCGCTGATCGGTTTCGCCATCGGAATGGTTTTGATGGCGCTCCAACTGCCTATCGCCTATGTGGCGTTTTCCATGGTGGATGGCAGCGCCGAGGTGGAGGAACTCGCGCGGGCCTATTTTGCGATTCGGGTGTTCGGCGCGCCGGGCGCGTTGGTGGGGTATGCCTATCTCGGCTGGTTTCTCGGCGTTCAGAATGCCCGCGCCACGCTTTATGTGCAGCTCTGGATGAACGGGCTTAATATTGCCCTCGATCTTCTTTTTGTACTGGGATTCGGTTGGGGCGTTGAAGGCGTGGCGCTGGCCACGGTGATTTCCGAATATGCCGGCGCGGCGCTCTGCCTGTGGCTTGCCCATCGCATGTTCCCCCGGATTGGCGGACGGTTTCTGCGCGCGCGGATACTGGCCCGTGACCGGTTGATCCATACCATCGCCTTCAATCGGGATGTGTTCCTCCGGACCATCTGCCTGGTCTTTGCATTCGCCTATTTCACCGCCAGGGGCGCCGAGATGGGCGATGTCATGCTGGCGGTCAATGCGGTGCTGCTCAATTTCCAGATTTTCATGGCCCATGGGCTCGATGGGCTCGCCCATGCGGTTCAGGCTCTCGCCGGCGGGGCTATCGGCGCCCGCGACCGGAACGCCTTTCACGCGGCGGTGCGGGTGTCGACCCAATGGGCGGCCGCGCTGGCGGTCGGCGTCACGGTGGTCTACGCCCTGGCCGGCCACGGCATCATCAACATGCTGACCGGGATCCCTGAAATAAGAGAGGCGGCGGTTATATATCTGCCCTGGATGATTGTTTCCCCGGTGGTCTCTATCTGGGCCTATCAGCTCGACGGCATTTTCCTCGGCGCAACCCGGGGACACGCCATGCGCAATGCCATGATGGCCTCCCTCGCCATCTATCTGGCGCTGTGCTGGGTCCTGGTGCCCCTCTGGGGGAATCACGGGTTATGGCTCTCGCTGATGGGCTTCATGGCGGCGCGGGGCCTGACGCTATGGGCCTTCTATCCCGCACTAAACCGAGCGATTTCCGCCCATGATTAATGCAATTTAACTATAGATAAATCATTGCTT
>CALGIA010000206.1 GCA_937916005.1 uncultured Rhodospirillaceae bacterium | reverse complement strand
GCCATGGCGGCTTCCAGGCAATTGGTGAAGGGATAGATCGAATAGGCCCCGGCATCGACGGTGACCTCGGCGTCGAACCCGAGAATTTTGCCGTCGGCGGCGGCATAGGCCGTGATGAGATAGTGGTGTTCGCGGCAATTGGCGTCGGCGATCAGATGTTCGCGCCGATCCTCGATCCATTTCATGGGTTTGCCGAATTTGCGCGCCAGGAAGCACGCCACCAGTTCTTCTGGCTCCACATAGGTTTTCAGTCCGAACCCGCCGCCCACATCGGGCGCGATCACCCGCACCTGGCGCTGTTCCAGGTCCAGGAACTCGGCCAGCCCGTTGCGGATCAGATGGGGCACCTGGGTCGACGCGTGCACGATCAACTGGTCCGTCCGGTGATCCCATTCGGCGATCAGTCCGCGCGCTTCCATGGGCACCATGGCCTGGCGTGACATGCGGAATTCACGCTTGATGGTGACCGCGGCGTTTTTCGCCGCCTCGGTCATGTCGCCGTCCATGAATGTTTCCAGCGCGATATTATCGCCCCACTGGTCGTGCACCAGGGGCGATCCCGGCTTGCGCGCGTCCAGCATATCGACCACGGGGGTGAGTTCCTCGTAATCGACGATGACCTCCTGGGCCAGGTCTTCCGCCCCGGCTCTTGTGTTGCCGACACAGGCGACCACGGTTTCGCCCACGAAACGCGTTCGGTCCCCCGCCAGAGACGGAAAATCCGACGCCTTGTAGCCGGGCAGCTTGGACGGCGCCCGCATGGGTTTGACCCCGATCAGGTCGGCGGCCGCAAAGACCAGATGCTCCTTGCCGGCCGGCTTGTGAACGGCGGAGATCCGGGCATGGGCGTAAGGGCTGCGGACAAAGGCCAGTTCCTTCATCCCTGAGAGCTGCATGTCGCCGACGTAATTGCCGCGTCCGTGCAGGAACCGATGGTCCTCCTTACGGGGCAGGCTGGCGCCAATTCCCTTGTTGCCCATGGATATCTCCAAACTCTTTGGACGGTATAATTTACTTTCGGGCCGGTGGCGTCAATGGCGCGGGTCCTCAGATGATTTCGCCACCGCGCCACATGCGGGCAAGGAAGATCACGGCAATTCCGCCGCCCAGCGACAGCGCCGCCATGGACAGGAAAGCCGCCCCGCCATAGGCGCCGAAAAGCGCGCCGGCGGCGATCATGGCAACGCCCATCAGGGCGCCGGCGGCAAGCCCGGAATAGAGGCTCTGGGCGGTCGATGAATAGGATGCCGGGACCGCGCGCAGCAGAAAATGCATGGCCCCCAGATGGGTCGCCGCGAAGGTCAGCGCATGCAGTCCCTGCACCGCAACCAGCGCCCACAACTCCGTGGTCAGGCCCAGAACGCCCCACCGGATCAGCCCGGCTGCGACACCGAGCGCCAGCAGGCGTATCGGGCCGAGCCAGCGCGCCACCGCGCCGGAAAATGCGAACAGGGCGATTTCCGCGATAACTCCTTCCGCCCACAGTATGCCGATCACGTCGTCGGCGATGCCAGCGGCGCGCCAATGCAGCGTGGCGAACCCATACAGGGCCGCGTGGCTGGCCTGCGCCAGACCGACCGCCAGCAGGAAAACGATGAATATGGGGCGCGATAACAGATGGATAATCGGCCGGCGCGCGCCTTGCGTCCTTGGGGCGGCGGGTGGATTCGGCAGAGCCAGGGACGCGATCAGGGTGAGACCAAGCGTCCCGAGCAACAGGGTCAGGATAAAATCGGCTTCGCGTCCAATTAGCAGGCGGCCACCGAACGTCGCGCCGAGAATGAAGGTCAAAGATCCCCAGAGCCGGACCCGGCCGTAATCGAACCCATGTTCGTGGGATGCCCGCATGGCGAGGTTTTCCGTCAGCGGCAGGACAGCGCCGAAGGTCAGCGCGGCCAATGCGCTGACCGCCAGCAACGGCCAAAAGCCCGCCGTAAAGGTAAACAGGAAGAAGCTCGCCAATGTGGCCGCGACCATCAGGACGATCAGCGGTTTCGTCTTTCCGGTCCGGTCGGCGATCTGGGCGATCAGGGGTGGCGCAAAAGCTCTGATCCAGGATGAGACCGACAGCAAAATGCCGATTTCAGTCGCGGCCACCCCTTGGGCGGTCAGCCAGACCGGCCAGAACGGCAAATGCACGCCGATAAACAAAAAAACGGCGGCAAAAAACAGTGAAATGGGAATAGCCATGGGGCGGACCGATAGCACGTTGCCGACGCTGAGCGCCAGGATTGTTAGATACCTATATCGAGCCCGACATTGCGCGCGAGGCGCTTTGGATCGATCAGCACCACATAGCCCCGCCCGGTCAGGACGAGTCCTTCATCCTGCCAGGCCTTGAGCTGCTTGTTGATTGTTTCGCGCGACGCGCCCAGCATGGCGCCGAAGCTGCGTTGCGACATATGGGTTTCGACGCGCAGCCCATCTTCCGTTTCGGTTCCGCCGGCTTTGCCCAGATCGATCAGCGTTTTGGCGAGCCGCCCGGGCAGATCTAGGAAAGACCGGTCCTCGACCATCCCGCTGGTTCGTCTGAGCCGGTTCGACATGATTCCCAGCATCCGGATGCAGATGGCCGGGTTGCGTTCCAGAAACGGGATGAAATCACGGCGATGAATTGACAGCGCTTCGCCGGCTTCCATGGCTGTGGCATCGGCGCTGCGTTCCTTGCCGTCCAACAGCGACATTTCGCCCAGCACTTCGCCTCTGCCCAGGATGGCGAGAACGGCTTCCTTGCCCTCGCTGGACGACACGCTGATCTTTATCCGCCCGCTGATCACGGTCATCATGCTTTGGCCCGGCTCTCCACGGCGGAAAATCACCTGGCCCGCTGAAAACCGCTCGGTTCTGGAAAAGGCCAGCACACGCGCCAACTCGTCGGGCTCAAGCTGCCCAAGCAGCACATGTCCCGAAACAATCTTGACCAGCTCTGGATCCGGTTGGTTGCTCATATCGAACCTTTATTTATCCGGTGGGACATTCTGTCATGAATTGGCGAGTTCGCCCATAATCCGTTTTTTCAGTCATTTTAAGCACGGGAAACCAACTCGCTTGATGCATTTTCCGGCGTAAATGCGTAGATTTGTGCGGGATGGGAATTCTACATGAGTGATAATCCACAAGGCGGGGCAGGCCCCGGAAAATCGGCGCTGGCTTATGATGCACAGCTCGCTGAATTCGTGGTCCGGCCTTTTGCGCGCGCGCCCATATCGCCGAACATGCTGACCGTGTTCGGCATGCTGTTCGGGCTGACGTCGTGCTGGCTGTTTTCGCGCGGCGACCCGGTTTCGGCCAATTGGGGCGGGCTGTGCTTCATGTTCGGCGTGTTCATGGATCATGTGGACGGCGCCCACGCCCGGTCATCGGGAAAAACATCGCGTTTCGGCCACTATCTGGACCATTTCGGCGCCGCGACAACTTACTGCTCCGGGTTCATCGGGATTGGGCTGGGCGCAAGCGGCGCGCTGACCGGCGAATGGGGCCCATGGCTGGGACTCATTACGGCGGTCTCGATCACGGTTGTCTTTTCCGTCCGGATGCGGGTCGAAATTCAACACGGCGCCGAAATGGTCGAACAGACCCCACGGGCCGGGTTCGAGATCGAGGATATTCTTTATCTGGTGGGGCCGGTGGCATGGCTCGGCTGGCTCGAAGGCTTCATTCTGGCCGCCGGCATCGGGACGCCGATTTTCGTGATCTGGGTGTTGTGGGATGCCTGGCGATTGTCCCGGCGCGGCTGACATTGCGAGCGAGATGAGATTTAGATGAAACTGGCAAGCTTCCTGTTGCTGTGCGCGGGTACGGCGCTGTTCGGGTACCTGATCGCGGATCAGGGCATCGCCAGCGTGCTGGACGCCGCCGCCGCGGCCGGCTGGGGCGTGCTGGTAGTCGCCCTCTTCCATTTCGTGCCCATGCTGGGCGACACTTTTGCATGGTTGACCATGATGTCGCCGTCTCACCGTCTGGGCCTACCGTCGGCATTCCGGATTCGCTGGATCGGGGAGTCCGTGAACAATCTGCTTCCCGCGGCCCCGGTCAGTGGTGACCTGGTGCGCACGCGGCTTGCCATGTTCGGCGGCATGTCGGGTCCCGCCGCCGGGGCATCGGTGACCGCCGATCTGACCTTCGGGGCGCTCAGCCAGGTGGTGTTTTCCCTGCTCGGCGTGGGCGCGCTGCTGTATCTCGGGGCGAATTTCGGCAATGCCATCGTGGCGGCGATCTCGGTCGGGCTGGTGGTGGTGGGCGCACTGATCGGAATTTTCCTGGTGTTGCAGAATTTTGGCCTGTTCCGCTATCTCGCCGACAGGCTGGTGGGTGTAGCGCGCGGCCGCGCCTGGCTCGATCTGGTCGGCGGGGCCGAGCGGATGGATGGGGAACTGACCGCGCTATACCGGCGGCGCGGCGGTGTTGCCTGGTCGCTGTTCTGGCGGCTCGCGGCATGGCTTGCCGGTACCGGAGAAATATGGCTCGGCATGTATTTTCTCGGCCATCCCATCGGGTTGATCGAGGCGATCATGGTGGAAAGCGTAATCCAGGCGATTCGCGCCGCCGCCTTCGCCATTCCCGGCGGGCTCGGCGTTCAGGAAGCCGGTTTTGTTTTGCTCGGCTCGTTTATCGGCATCGGTCCCGACATCAGCCTGGCGCTCGCGCTGATCCGCCGGGCGCGGGAATTGCTGTTCGGCGTTCCCGGGCTGATCGTCTGGCAAATTCAGGAAGGCCATCGCATTTTGAAACGGGACCGTGGCTGAATGGCGTTCGCGGAAACATTTTCGCGCGCCCGTGCCCCGGCATCCGCGACCGCGCGGGCGGCCCCGCTGATGCAGACCCCGACCCCGGGGGCGGTTATACTGAGCGCCCTGACCATGAGCGCCCTGACCATGATCGGGCTGCCCGCGCTGATGGGCTGGATGACCACAGATAGAAAGCCGGCGGTCACATGAGCCAGATTCCCCTCGACCAACGTCTAGCGAGCATCCTTGTGCGGCCGTTGGCGAAGACATCGGTCACGCCCAATCAGGTTACCGCCTTCAGCCTGCTGTTGTCCCTGGGTGGGGCCGGGCTGCTGGCTTGGGGTGAAGGGCCGGCGATCCATTGGGGCGCGGGCGTGTTCCTGATTTCCCGCTTTATCGACCACATGGACGGCGAACTGGCGCGGCTGACCGGCCAGACCTCGCGCTTCGGCTATTTCTTTGACGGGATCGTGGGCGTGATCGCTTATGCGGCCCTGTTCATCGGCATGGGGATCGGTCTGTGGCGCGGCGGCGGGGAGCTCTGGACCCTTCTTTTGCCGGTGGTCGCCGGGATCGCGATCACCATCAACGCGGCCCTGCAGTTCCGCATGGAAGCCACCCTCGAAAATCCGCCGCCGACCTATCCCAGCTGGGGACTGTTCGAACTGGAAGACGGAATTTATCTCATCGGCCCCATCGTGTGGCTGGGCTATCTGTACCCGCTGTTCCTGGTCGGCTGTTTCGGCACCATCGCCTATCTCACCATCCGCACCGCCCAGACGGTGTTTCGCGCCTGATGACGGCGCTGGTCACAGGCGCATCGGGATTCGTCGGCTCGGCCGTGCTGCGCCATCTCGTGGCCCAGGGTGAACAGGTCCGAGTGTTGATGCGCGACGCCAGCAACAGGGGCAATATCGCCGGCATAGAGTGCGAGGTGGTGACCGGCGATCTGACGGATGCCCAATCCCTGACCCGCGCCGTCAAGGGCTGCGACGTGGTGTTTCATGTGGCCGCCGATTACCGCCTGTGGGTCGCCGATCCGTCGGTGATGTACCGCGCCAATGTGGACGGCACCCGCAATCTGCTGCGCGCCGCCGCCGAGGCCGGCGCCGGGCGCATCGTCTATACGTCGTCGGTCGCCGCCATCGGCTATGAGGCCGACGGCTCGCCCGGCAGCGAGGCCACGGTGGCGACAATCGGCGACATGATCGGACATTATAAACGGTCCAAGTTCCTGGCCGAATTGGAAGCCATGCGTCTCGCCGCCGAGGAAGGCGTGCCCGTGGTCACCGTAAACCCGGCCGCGCCGTTCGGGCCGCGCGATATCAAGCCGACGCCCACCGGGCGCATCGTCGTCGAATTTGCGCGCGGCCGCATGCCGGCTTACGTGGATACGGGGCTCAACGTGGTTCATGTGGATGACGTGGCCACCGGGCATCTTCTGGCCTGGCGCAAGGGCAACATCGGCGAGCGCTATATTCTCGGCGGCGACAATATGACCCTGCGCGAAATCCTCGGGGTAGTCGCCGACCATCTTGGCCGTCCCGCGCCGCGCATCCGCCTGCCGCGCCTGCCGCTGTTTCCCATCGCCTGGGGCGCCGAGCTGGCCAGCCGCCTGTTTGGCGGCGAACCCATGGTGACGGCGGAAGCGCTGAGAATGGCCAAAAAGCGGATGTATTTTTCCAGCCGGAAAGCAATCGACGGGCTGGGATACGCCCCCCGGCCGGGCAAAGTTGCGTTGACCGACGCCGCCGACTGGTTCCGCGACAATGGTTATTTCGAATGATCTTTTAATCCGGCCTCGTTTCCGTTTGCGGGACGGGCCGCAAGGGATATCATCCGCCGATGATTGAAAAAACCTCCAAAGCTCCCAAAACCGCCAAATCGCCCCCCGTAACCGTCCTGCCCCGCGTTGGTCTCCAGCCGGGACGGCAAAAACGGGTGCGCGCCGGCCACCCCTGGGTTTTTTCCAACGAAATCGAAATGACGGCGGTCGCCCGGGCCCTGCCGCCGGGCGGGATCGTGACCCTGGTCGATTCGGGCGGCGCGGCGCTGGGGACAGCCACCTTCAACCCCCATCCGCTGATCAGCGCGCGGCTGCTGACCGGGCGCGAGGATGTGGTCATCAACCGCAATTATCTCGCCCGGCGGATTTCCTATGCGCTGGAACTGCGCGACGCCCTGTTCGATGCGCCTTATTATCGGCTGGTCTGGTCCGAGGCCGATCGTTTGCCCGGGCTGGTGATCGACCGCTATGGCGATGTGCTGGTGGTTCAGGCCAATACGGCCGGCATGGATCTGCTGATGCCTGAAATTCTCGCGGCGCTGGATGAAGTTCTGTCGCCCAAATGCGTGGTGCTGCGCAACGACAATGCCGGGCGCGAACAGGAAAACCTGCCGACCGAGACCATCGTCGCGAAGGGCGATCTTGGCGGCGCGCCCATCGAGGTGATTGAAAACGGCGCGAAATTCCTGGCCGATCCGGCCGGCGGGCAAAAAACCGGCTGGTTCTATGACCATCGGGAAAACCGCGCCCGCGTGGCGCGGCTCGCCAAGGGGCGCCGGGTGCTTGATGTGTACAGCTATCTCGGCGGGTTCGGGATTCAGGCGGCGGTTGCCGGCGCGGCCAAAGTGGTGTGCGTCGACCGATCCGAAGCCGCGCTCGGCCTGGCCGAACAGGCCGCGCGGCTGAACGATGTCGCCGATCGATGTGAGTTTGCGCGGGGCGACAGTTTTCACCATCTCGGTCAGTTCGCCGCGGTGTCGGAATTGTTCGATGTGGTCATTGCGGATCCGCCGGCCTTCGTTAAATCCAAGAAAGACCTGCGCAACGGCTTGAAAGGCTATCGCAAGCTGACCCGCCTCGCGGCCAACTGCGTCGCCCCGGGCGGGTTCCTGTTCGCGGCGTCATGCTCCTATCACGTGGATGCGGCGGATTTCGCCGAACAGATCCGCGGCGGGCTGCGCGACGCCCATCGCAGCGGACGGATCATTCATAGCGGGGGCGCCGGGCCCGACCATCCCGTGCACCCCTATGTGCCGGAAAGCGCCTATCTCAAGGGCGTGTTGCTACAACTCGACTGAACATGGAGAACATAAATGCTGAAGGTTCTGGGACGCTCCACATCGGCCAATGTGCAAAAAGTCGTCTGGCTCTGCGAAGAACTCGGCCTGCCGGTTGAACGGGAAGAAATCGGCGGACCGTTCGGCGGCAATGACAAGCCGGAATATATCGCGCTCAACCCCAACAAGCGGGTGCCGACCATCATCGACGGGGATTACGTGTTGTGGGAATCCAATGCCTGCATTTCCTATCTGGCGTCGAAGCACGCCGCCGGGACCTGGTATCCCGATGATCTGCAGGAGCGCGGTGATGCTCATCGCTGGCTGGAATGGTCCACAAGTACCCTGGCGCCGGCCCACACGCCGGCCTTCATGGGGCTGATCCGCACCCCACCGGAAAAACGCAACCCGGACGCCATCGCGGCCGGACGCGACAATTTCTCCGCACAGCTCGCCATCGTCGAACGCTATCTCGACGGCAGGGAATTCATCACGGGGTCGACCATCACCATCGGCGACATGCCGCTGGCGATCCTGTCCTATCGCTGGTTCAATCTGGATATCGAGCGCGAGGATTATCCCAATCTGAAACGCTGGTATGACGGCATCAACGCGCGCCCGGCATTTCAGAAACATGTCAGCGGCATACCGCTTTCTTGATGAGGACGCCGTGATGCGCAAAATTCTTGGACGCAAGACGTCGTCGAACGTCATGAAAGTGCTGTGGGGCTGCGCCGAACTGGGGCTCGACTATGTGCGTGAGGATATCGGCGGCCCTTTTGGCGGTAACGACCAGGCTGAATTTCTGAGGCTCAACCCCAATGGAAGGGTGCCGGTGCTGATCGAGGAAGATTTCGTGCTGTGGGAATCCAACTCGATCCTGCGATATCTGGCGTCGGTTCATGGCGAAGGAACTCTATGGCCGACCAACGCCCAGACCCGCGCCCGGGCCGAACGCTGGATGGATTGGCAGCTGTCGATCCTGAGCCCGGCTCTGGTGCCGGTGTTCTGGGGCTATGTGCGCACGCCCGAGGCCGAGCGCGATTACGAAAAACTTTCCGCCGCGCGCGATGTGCTGGAAAACTGCATGGCCATGGTCGACCGTTATCTTGGCGAAACCGCCTATCTGGGCGGCGATGCGTTTTCCATGGGTGATATTCCGGTCGGCATCGCCGCTTTTCGCTGGTTCGCCCTGCCGATTGAACGCAGGGATCTGCCCCATCTCAGGCGCTGGTACGATGCGCTGTGTGAACGGCCGGGATATCAGGAACACATCATGAATCCCATGGAGTGATGGCCGCCCGGTGATGGCCGCCCTGTCCCCAACCATGCGCGGCGTGATCTTCATGGTCATCGCCACCATCGGATGGGCGGCGATGATGATCTTCGTGCGTCTGCTGGTCGATGATTATTCGACTTTCGAGATATTGTTTGTGCGCAATGCCGTTGCGCTGATCGTGCTGAGCCCCTTGCTGATGCGATCCGGACTCGGCGTGTTGCGCACCGGCCGTCCGTGGCTGCATGTCCTGCGCGCCACGCTTTCCTATCTCGGCATGCTGGGGCTGTATTACGGGATTTCGCTGATTCCCCTGGGCGATGTGGTGGCCTTGAGCTTTACCCAGCCTTTGTTCATTACCGTGTTGGCGGCGCTGATACTGGGGGAAGCCGTCGGCATGGCGCGGTGGCGCGCCACGGCGATCGGGTTTCTCGGCGTGCTGATCATCGTGCGGCCCGGCTTCGCGGAAATCAGCGGCGCCACCATCGCGGTCCTCGTGGCGGCTCTTCTCTATAGCGCGTCGAATATTTGCATCAAGCTGCTGATGCGCACCGATACGCCGCTTCAGGCGGTGGTCTATGTCAATCTGATCATGCTGCCCCTGGCGCTCGTCCCCGCTTTGTTTGCGTGGAATGCGCCGGGCTGGGCTGATTTCGGATTGATGATCGGCGTCGGGCTTTCCGGCACGTTGGGCGTTTACATGCTCACCAAGTCTTACCAGGCGGCCGATGCCAGCGCGGTGGTGCCTTTTGATTTCCTGCGCCTGCCCATGACGGCGGCCGGCGCGTTCATCCTGTTTGGCGAAATCGTCGATCTGTGGACATGGATCGGCGCGGCGGTCATCTTCGGGTCTTCCTACGCCCTGGTGCGTTTCGAATCCCGGCGCGATGCCGTCACCTCAAATAATGCCTGAGTCTTTCAGCGCCTTCATCCTGGAATCGTCGAAACCCAGAAGCTTGCGATAGACATCGTCGTTATGCTCGCCCAGTTCGGGTCCGGACCGCCGGATCACGCCGGGCGTTTCCGACAGCCTGGGAACGATGTTCTGCATCGCAAGGGTGCCCGAATTCCCATGGGTGACGCGTATGATCGCTTCCCGCGCCTTGAAATGGGCGTCTTCCAGCATTTCGGGAACCCGATATATATTGCCCGCCGGCACGCCGGCCGCCTCAAGGATTTCCTCCAACGGTCCGCTGTCGATGGTCGACGTCCAGGCGGAAATCCTGTCGTCCAGTTCCTCTTGATGCTCGCCGCGCGCGGTGTGGGACGAATAGCGCTCATCGCCGGCCAGTTCCGGTTCACCCATGGCCCCGGCCAGCCTGCCGAACACGGTGTCCTGGTTGGCGCCGATCACGATCATCTTGCCGTCTTTCGTGGGATAGACATTGGACGGCGCGATCTTGGGCAGGATCGATCCGGTGCGTTCCCGGATAAATCCGCCCTGATCATATTCGGACACCAAGGATTCCATGACCCCCAGCACGGCTTCATAGATCGCCGAATCCACCATCTGGCCGCGCCCGGTGCGATGCACGTTATGGATCGCCATCATGCAGCCCAGGGCGGCGAAGGTGGCGGCAAGGGTATCGCCCAGGGATATGCCGACACGGCTCGGCGGTGTGCTGGGGTCGCCCACCACGTGGCGCAGCCCGCCCAGCGCTTCGCCGATGGCGCCGTAGCCGGCGCGCTTTGAATAAGGCCCGGTCTGGCCATAGCCCGATACCCGCACCATCACCAGCCGCGGATTGATTTTCGACAGCTCGTCCCAGCCCAGATTCCAGCGCTCCATGGTGCCGGGGCGGAAGTTTTCCACCAGAATGTCCGATTTGCCGACCAGTTCGCGGATGATCTCCTGCCCCTCCGGCTCGCGCGCGTTCAGGGTGGCGGATTTCTTGTTGCGCGCCAGGACCGGGAACCAGACGGCCTTCCCATTGGCCCGTTCGCGGCCCCATTCGCGCATGGGGTCGCCGACCCCCGGCTGTTCCAGCTTGATCACCTCGGCGCCGAAATCGCCCAGAAGCTGGGCGCAGAACGGCCCGGCCAGGAGCTGGCCCATTTCAATCACCCGCAGATCGGTCAACGGGCCGCTGCGGTTCTCATCTGATGCCGTCATGATATCCCCATATTTCTGTCGCAGAGTAATCGATCCTCCCGATCCGCGCACTCCGTTTCTCCCCAAATTTCTTTGATGTGGCGGCCCAACTGAGACAGAATGCGGCCCTGCCGAATTTGAGTTCAGGGAGGTCGCGATGACCGCGCGCAAGGTCGAGCTGATCGAGGTTTCGCCCCGCGACGGGCTACAGAACGAGCCGGAAATTTTGTCGACCGAAACCAAGGTCGAGCTGATCAACCGGGCCGTCGCCGCCGGCGTCAGGCGGATCGAGGTGGCCAGTTTCGTCAACCCGAAGCGGGTGCCTCAGATGGCCGACGCCGAGGCGGTCATGGCGGCGCTGCCCGCCCGCGACGACGTGACCTATATCGGTCTGGCCCTGAACATGCGCGGCCTGGATCGCGCCATCGCCGCCGGATGCCGGGAGGTCAACTATGCCGTGGTGGCGTCCGACATTTTCAGCGAACGCAATCAGGGCACGTCCATCGAACAGGCCATCGCGGTCGGCGCGGACATGATCAAGACCGCCCACGATGCGGGAGTCCGGTTCACTATTACATTCAGCGCCGTGTTCGGGTGTCCGTTCCAGGGCGAGGTGCGGCCCGAGCGCGTGCTGGAAGTCGTCGCCGCGGGGCTGGCGGCCGGGCCCGATGAAATTGCCCTGGCCGACACCATCGGGGTCGCCGTGCCGAGCCAGGTCGCCGACATGTTCACGGAAGTTGCAAAGCTGGCCCCCGGGGCCAGGCTGCGCGGTCATTTTCACAATACCCGCAACACCGGTATCGCGAATGCCTATGCCGCCATCGAAGCCGGCGCCGCGGCGCTTGACGCCAGTATCGGCGGTTTCGGCGGTTGCCCGTTCGCGCCGGCGGCGACCGGCAATGTGCCGTCGGAAGATCTGGTCTATATGCTCAACCGCATGGGAATCGAGACCGGGGTTGATATCGACGGCTTGATTGAAACCGCCGACTGGCTGGGCCAACAGCTGGGCAAGCCGGGTCCGGCCATGCTCGGCCGCGCGGGGAATTTTCCCCCGGCGGAACTTCTCGGGAATTAGACGTCATGTCAGGAATGCAGTTTGGCCTCGCCGTACGCGGCGAATACGAGGCGGATCAGGATATCCGCCAATGTTTCGAAGATCTGGTGGAACAGGCCAAATTCGCCGACGCGCTGGGTTTCGACTCCATCACCAAGACCTCGCACTATAGCACCCATCCGCTCCGGGCTTTCCAGCAGTTGCCCATCCTGGCCCGGTTGGCCGGCGAGGCGCCCAATCTGCGCCTCAATGCGGGGATCGTTCTGGTATCGCTCCACAAGCCCCTCGATCTGGCCGAACAGCTCGCCACCATTGATGTGATGTCGGGCGGGCGCCTGATCTTCGGCGCGGCGCTGGGCTATCGGGAAGTCGAGTTCAAGGCGTTCGGCACGACGCCGAAGGAACGCGGCAAGCGGTTTGAGGAAAACCTGATCGCAATCCGCCGCCTGTGGACCGAGGACGAAGTTCATATGAAAGGGTCGCACTTCACCCTTGATGGCGCATCCTGTGCGCTCAAACCGTTGCAGAAACCCACCCCGCCGATCTGGATCGGGGCCAATGCGGATGTGGCGATTCGCCGTGCGGCGCGTCTTGGCGATTGCTGGTATGTGAACCCCCATAACCGGCTTGACGTGATCGCGCGCCAGGTGGAAGTCTATCGCCGCGCGCTGGATGCGGAAAACAAGCCGTTTCCCGATGAATTCCCCATGCGGCGAGAGGTCTTCGTGGCGCGCACAAGGGAAGAGGCCATCCGTCTGTGCCGGCCCTATCTGGAAATCAAATATGGTTTCTACCGCGACTGGGGCCAGGACAAGGAAATGCCCGAAGATGACGGTTTCGCCACAGCCTTCGATGAACTGGCCGGGGACCGCTTCCTGATCGGTTCACCCGATGAGGTCGCCGACCAGATGATCCATCTCGGGCAGACGCTCGGAATCAACCATCTGATCATGAGCCTGCAATGGCCCGGCATGCCGCAGCGCCTGGCGCTCGATACCATGCA